>JBFICU010000020.1:0-12146 GCA_041581855.1 Porticoccus sp.
ACTGGCCCTTGCGGATGACATGGTCGACGGCGCTATTGAGGCGATCACTTCCGCCGCCCAGACCGGCAAGATTGGTGATGGCAAAATCTTTATTACAGATTTGCAGGAAGTCATTCGAATTCGCACCGGTGAAACCGGTGTGGAAGCGGTCTAAAGAGACGGGAGAATAGAACAATGAGTCCTGATATTATTGAAGTCAAATACGCGCTGGATACGTTTTACTTTCTGATAACCGGTGCGTTTGTTATGTGGATGGCGGCAGGTTTCGCCATGTTGGAAGCCGGCTTGGTCCGCGCCAAAAACACCACTGAAATTCTCACCAAAAATGTGGCCTTGTTTGCCATTGCCTGCACTATGTATCTGCTGATGGGTTACACCATTATGTATGGCGGAAGTGCTGGAGGTATCTTGCCCGATGCTTGGTTTGGTAACGGTATTGCCAATGCCACGGCTGAAGAAGTACTGGCCAGCAATGGTGATATTTACTACTCCGGTGCATCCGATTTCTTCTTCCAGGTTGTCTTCGTGGCAACAGCCATGTCAATTGTTTCCGGCGCAGTTGCTGAGCGCATGAAGCTCTGGGCGTTCCTTGTGTTCGCAGTTGTGATGACGGGCTTTATTTACCCGATGCAAGGTATGTGGAAATGGGGCGGTGGTTTCCTTGATGCTGCAGGCTTCCAGGATTTCGCAGGTTCCGGTGTAGTCCATCTGTGCGGTGCTACTGCTGCGCTGGCCGGTGTTTTGTTACTCGGTGCTCGTAAAGGCAAATACACTGCCGATGGCCGTATCAATGCGATCCCCGGCTCCAACATGCCGTTGGCGGCACTGGGTATGTTCATCCTCTGGATGGGCTGGTTCGGCTTCAACGGTGGTTCCGAGCTGAAAGTATCCGATATTGGTGAAGCCAATGCCGTTGCAGATGTGTTTGTGAACACTAACGCAGCCGCTTGTGGTGGTTTGATTGCAGCATTGATTGTTGCTCACCTGGTATTTGGTAAGGCTGACTTGACCATGGCCGTCAACGGTGCACTGGCAGGCCTTGTGGCTATTACTGCTGAACCCCTGAATTGGGGTGGTATCGGCGCCACTCTCATTGGTGCTATCGGTGGTGTGCTGGTCGTGTTCGCTGTTCTCGGTATGGATAAACTGAAGGTGGATGATCCGGTAGGTGCCATTTCCGTACACGGTGTGGTTGGTATCTGGGGTCTGATTGCGGTTTGTTTCTCCGGTAATGAAGACGCGACTCTGGTTGGTCAGTTGACAGGTATCGGTGTGATTTTCACTTGGACCTTTGTAACAAGCCTGATTGTCTGGGCTATCCTGAAAGCCACTATGGGTATCCGTGTTGGCGAGCAGGAAGAGTACGACGGTGTGGATATGTCCGAATGTGGCATTGAAGCCTATCCGGAGTTCACTGGAAGCGCTAAGTAATCTTTTCTCGGTTGCAGGGGGTTGGCTGATGAAGCCGGCCCCCTGCTTTTTTATGGGTGGTGATTAACCGCGCAGTAGGTGCAATTTCCCGTTGGAACGTGTATCTTTTTCAACCTCTAGAATAACGAAAAAAGCACAAGGTAAACTCTATGAAGCTTATTACAGCCGTTGTTAAACCTTTCAAACTGGACGATGTGCGCGAGGCGCTGGCAGAAGTGGGTGTTCAGGGCATTACCGTAACGGAAGTCAAGGGGTTTGGCCGCCAGAAGGGTCACACAGAACTGTATCGTGGCGCTGAATACGTAGTGGACTTCCTGCCAAAGGTAAAGCTCGAAATTGCGGTAGATGATAGCCATACCGATACGGTGGTTGAGGCAATTACCAAGTCAGCCCAGACCGGTAAGATTGGTGATGGAAAGATTTTTATTACCGAACTGGAAGAAGTGATTCGTATCCGTACGGGTGAAACCGGTAGCGATGCCATCTAAGATGGGCCTTGAACCTATCTAGCGTTCGTTCAGCAGGTAACACTTTTCCAAAAAAGCGCGACATTTTTCTACGGAATCCAGCTCGCGCTCTTCTACTATCAATAACCCGGGGCAGGTAGCCTTTATTGCGCTCACCAGCAGACCATCCCCATCCTCGCTATATGTGTCCGTACTATTTTTGATTGGTGTCGATCCTGCTCCACAGCTGGGGGAGCGGGATTTCACGATGTAGGCGCACAGTTCCGGTGCCCGATGGACAGCAAATTGGTGCGCACTATGATTGAGGGGCTGCGTCACATCTAATAGGGGATCCACAACACCGATGGCCGTGACCTGACCATCAGGTTGGCTAATCAGATGAACGGGTGGTCTTGGAACACCCAGTGCTGCATCTACTTCAGGGCAGAATATTAGCAGATCCAGCCATGGTCCAAGCTCCTTCATAATCAGCTCGTGGTATTTGTGGTCGCCGTCATAGCGTACTTCCCGGCCCGTTAGGCAGGCGCTGATGCCCACCTTGGGTTGCATTTCCCGATGCCCAGTCATGTGAATAGCAGAGAGATCTGTCATGGTCTGGTCTTTCTAGTTATGGGTTGATGATCAGGTCGAAAACAACCTGAATGTTGTCCTGGTAGATCAATTGATCCGGCAAATAAGTTCCTGGTCTTGCAGGAGATGAACGCAATAATTGTGCCGACTCCATACCAACATCCTGCATCTTGGGACTGAAGATAGGCGTGTTGCTGTGATAGTCGATGCGGACTATTGGGCCTAGTTCCGCACCATAGGCCTGGGCCAGTGCCGATGCTTTCAACTTGGAGTCGGCTATGGCGAGTTGGTGGGCTTTTAGTTGGTGCTCGTCAGCGTTGCTATTTTCATAACGAAGATTGTCGATGCCCTCGAGCCGCTGTGCCAGTGCCTGGTCTAGGACATGGGTGAGTTGTTCCAGCCTGTGCAGCGTCACGGACAGCGTTCTGACCGCCTCATAGCCGCTGAAATGGCGGTTGCCGTCACTGTGTTCGTAGCGTGGATAGACGCGCAGCGAAGACGCCACTACATCCTTCTGATCGATTTTCATTTCTTTGAGCTTGTCGAGAAATAGGTTGAGGCGATCATCCACATCCCGCTTGGCCTCTTCTCCGGATTTGCGAATTGCTCTGACACTGAGGTCAATAATGGCGGTATCGGCACTGGCTTCTACTTGGCCATGACCATTGGTGGAGAGCAGGCGGCGGTGGGTGTCATCGTCAGCAAAGGCGGAAAATGAGCACAACAGCATAATAAGCAGTAGAACATTGCGCACGGTGGTACTCCATGTGTGGTGCAGAACGGAGGTTGTTGGAGTCCTGATCGTCAAAAAAGTTTCCAGCAGCCTGGCTATTTTGATCGTGGTGGAAAAATGGCTATTTTTCAGGTGGAGATGGGTAATTGAGAACGATGGGTACGCTTAATCGGTGTTATTTTTTCTTTTTGCGCGAGGGTGTGCCTGATCGTAGATCTTGGACAGGTGTTGAAAGTCGAGATGGGTGTATATCTGTGTGGTGGAGAGGTTCGCGTGTCCAAGCAATTCCTGTATGGCGCGCAAATCGCCGCTGGATTCCAATAGGTGGCTGGCGAAGGAATGGCGCAGCATATGGGGGTGCACTTTGCCCTGCATACCCTGTTCCAGGCTAATCAGCCGCAGCCTTTCCTGCACACTGCGGGATGAAATACGACCGCCTCGGGAAGAGATGAAAATGGCTGTCTGGTCAGGTGCTGCGACCTCGCTACGCCTTTTCAGCCAAAGTTGCAGGGCTTTGATCGCGTGGCTACCCACGGGCACTTGCCGGGTCTTGCTGCCTTTGCCAGTAACACGAACAAGTTGGTCAGTGAAATCAAGGTCAGCCAAATTTAGCTCAGTCAATTCGGACAGTCGTAGGCCGGATGAGTAAAACAATTCAATGATGGCGCGATCCCGACAATCGATCCAGCGTTCCCCTTGCGTCGCCATAAACTGACTGGCTTGATCGACATCCAGGGTTCGGGGCAGTTTTTTGGGGGCCTTTGGCGCAGCGACACTCGCAGAGGGGTTGGATTTCACCCATTGGTGTTTAAGTGCGTAGTTAAAAAAAGTGCGTAGGGAAGATAACCAGCGTTGCAGGCTGCGCCCACCGAGACCGCGGTGGTGCAGTTGCGACATGCACAGCCGTATATGTTGACTGGTGAGTAGCGAGGCGCTCAGGATCTGTTGTTGTCCGCACCAGTCAGCCAGCTTGTTCAAGTCGCGAAGGTAGCTGTCCACTGTGTGTTGAGAGAGCCTGCGTTCACTGAGCAGGTGTTCCTTGAACTGGGCGAGCTGATTAGCGAGTTGGTTGCTCATCAGCAGACCTGTTACTTAGCTATCGAGCCGGGGAATAATCCGGCTCAGCACTTCGGCAATGTAGCTCAGGAACAGCGTGCCCATACTGCTGCGATAGAAATTAGGGTCGGTGTTGCCGATGGCGAGAATGCCGAAAGCATTGCCCTGAGTCAGGGGGACAGCGGCGACAGAACCGACCCGATTGGCATCCCCCCCGAAAAGAAACGCCAGCTCTTCGCTGCCGAGAACCCCACAGATGGCGCGGTTATTGCGGAGCAGGGTACCTATGTGACGATTAGCTTCATCCTGGCTGACAATACGAGTGTGGGCTGAACCGAGTTTAAGCGGTTTGTCATCGAAGAGTATCAGGCTGTGAAACTCAACCTGGAAGTCTGTGTCGAGACTGGTCGAAACGGCATCCAGTACACCAGCCTTATTGCCGGTTTCAAGCAGGGTCAGGATCAGTCGTTTGGTTTTTTCGAACAGTTTGTCGTTGACCTTGGCGGAATCCAGCACACCATTGAGACGCTGGCGCATCTCCAGATTGCGCTCACGCAGCACGGAGACCTGGCGCTCAATAAGCGAGATTGCAGCGCCACTTTCGTGGGGAAGGCTAATCATCTCCAGCAGTTCCGGGTGGTCTTCAAAGAAGTTCGGGTGTTGCTGGAGATAAGCTTTTACCTGTTCGGGAAGCAGTTCTGTCTCTGTGCTAGGAGCTTGCTGTTGCGTGGTCATATTCTTATCCGCCCATGGAACACCGTTGTGGCGTTTCCAGTCATTATTACCGGGTGGTCTTCGCCGGACCACTGGATTTCCAGGCTCCCTCCCGGGAGGTTAACGGTTACTGGAGAGTCTATCAGGTCTTGTAATTGGCCAGCTACCACCGCTGCACAGGCACCGGTGCCACAAGCCAGCGTTTCCCCTGCGCCTCGTTCATAGACGCGCAGATTAATTTCGTGGCGACTGACAACCTGCATAAAACCCACATTAACCTTTTTTGGGAAACGCGGGTGTTTTTCCATGATGGGGCCTAGTGTTTCGACGGGTGCCGAGTCGACATTGTCCACCACCAATACCGCGTGGGGGTTGCCCATCGATACGGCTCCAATGGTCAGTTGTTGGCCAAGGGCTTCAATGGAGTAAGTGATGGCCCTTTTGTCAGCCTGAAAGGGGATGCGAGCAGGCTCAAGCACGGGCACACCCATATCCACCTCGATCAAATGATTGCGCTTCACATGCAGGGTGATGATCCCCGATGCTGTTTCGACGCGGATATCACTTTTTCCGGTTAGATGGCGGTCGCGAACAAACTTGGCAAAGCAGCGGGCGCCGTTGCCGCATTGTTCCACTTCGCTGCCGTCCTGGTTGAAGATGCGGTATCGAAAGTCCACATCGTGTCTGGTGGGCGGCTCCACCAGCAAAATCTGGTCGCAGCCAATACCGAAACGGCGGTCGCCAAGTTTGCGGGCCAGCTCCGGGGTCATCTCGACTTCTTGTGACACACCGTCAATGACGACAAAATCGTTGCCCAGACCGTGCATTTTGGTGAAGCGTAGCAGCATACGGTTGTACTTATGTTCCTGTGTTCTCATTTCACTGAGTTCAAGCGTTCCTTGCGTTTATACAGGAAGAACGGCCTCGCCGCGAATCAGGTCTTCAAACGTCTCCCTGCGCCTCACTTCAAAGGCCTGCTCGCCGTCAACCATGATTTCAGCAGCGCGTCCTCGGCTGTTGTAATTGGAACTCATGGAAAAGCCGTAGGCGCCAGAAGATGCGACGCAGAGCAGGTCGCCGGCTTCTATCGCCAACTCACGATCTTTGCCGAGAAAGTCACCGGTTTCACAGACCGGTCCGACTATATCCCAGGTTAACGTCTTGCTATTGGTTCTGGACGTTACCGGGTCGATATTGAGCCATGCCTGGTAGAGGGCTGGTCGGATCATGTCGTTCATGGCGGCGTCGACAATGGCAAAGTTTTTCTCGTCACCGGGCTTCAGATATTGAACCTTGGTGAGCAGTACCCCGGCATTGGCTGCAATGGAACGGCCTGGTTCCAGCACCAGCGTCAGATCTCTATCGCCGAGTTCCCGGCGCAGAGCGGCAATATAATCGGCTGGGTGGGGAGGTTGTTCATCCTTGTAGCGCACACCGAGGCCACCGCCGAGATCCATGTGTTTCAGGGCGATTCCTGAAGCAGCAAGTTCGTCCACCAGTGCCAGAACCCGATGCAGAGCATCGATAAACGGTGCCGTGTCGGTCAATTGCGAGCCAATATGGCAATCCACACCGACGATGTTCAGGTGCGCCATATCCCGTGCTCTGAGGTAGACCTCCGGAGCGCGGTGGATATCAATGCCGAATTTGTTTTGCTTAAGACCTGTGGAAATATAAGGGTGGGTATTGGCATCCACATCGGGATTGACCCGTAGGGAAATGTTGGCGATTTTGCCGCACTTGCCGGCCACCTGGTTCAGCACTTCCAGCTCCGCTTCGGATTCCACATTGAAACAGTGAATGCCGACTTCCAGGGCTCGAGCCATTTCCTCTGGCAGTTTGCCGACACCGGAAAAAATTACCTTTTCAGCGCTGCCACCGGCAGCGAGAACGCGCTCCAATTCGCCCACGGAAACGATATCAAAGCCTGCTCCTAATCTGGCCAGGACATTGAGCACCCCGATATTGGAGTTGGCCTTGACGGCATAGCAGATCAGGTGGCTACAGTCGCTGAGCGCATTGCGATAGGCCATAAAATGCTCAGTCAGAGCCGCCCGGCTGTAGATGTAGGTCGGTGTGCCATATCGTTCGGCAATGGTGGTCAATGCCACCCCTTCGGCGCAGAGTTCGCCGTTGCAGTAGTTAAAGTGTGTCATGGTCGTCTGGAATCTGTTGGCTGGGCTGTCAGGACTGTTCAGCGTCAGCAGGTGCTTCCGCAACTGCAGGAACTTCTTCAACAGGCTCTGGGGGCAGGTAGAGTGGCCCTTTGTTGCCGCATCCGGACAGACCAATGATGGATAGCGCCGCCAGCAGCACCAATGCAAAAATTCGTTGCATGGAAAAACCCGTCGTCTGATGTGTGATAGTTGGGCGAGTATACCGGCTGTAGCCCGTAACACTCAATCGCGTATACTCCGCAGACCGTTTTCAGGACCTGTTTTGGAGCTTCTACACCGTGAATGAATCTGAATTTAATGACCTTGCCGATGAATTGATGCTGGCTATAGAAGAGGCCATTGATGACAGCGGTGCCGATATTGACTATGAAACCTCCGCCGGGGTGATGACCCTGACCATTGAAGCCGATGGGTCCAAAGTAATCATTTCCCGCCAACCAGTAATGGCTCAGATCTGGGTGGCGGCCAAGTCTGGCGGCTATCATTTTAATTCTGACGGTGGGCAGTGGCGCTGTTCCACCACCGCTGAATCACTGCAGGAACTGATGAGTCGTGTATGCAGCGAGCAGTCCGGCGAGAGCGTGATGCTACGTTTCTAGGTTTTTTTGCGTCAAAGCTCGCAGAGTTAGTTCCTTTCAGTGCCGCAACGGAGCGATTCCTACTTGTGGCATATCAGCCAGACCGATATCCCTGGCATGTTGTTCAAAGCCCTTGTTGCGCCAGAAGAAAGCGCCGGGCATGGTGGTGGGTATCACCAGCACGTAGAACAGTGCGCGGCCCATCAGACTGCTGATAACCAGCGCCAGAGCCAGCAGCGCCAAAATGACGAGTCCGATAGTCGACCCCGTGTCAAATACGGCGAGTCCGAATCCAACCAGGATGCTGAGCCCCAGCAGGCCATTTCTCAACCAATAGCTTTTGCCGAAGGTGGTGCACTGCACATAGTGAGAGGCGGCGCCTTCATGTTCGGCAGTGGTCATGTCTCGATTATGGCGCCACAGGCCAATGGCTTCGATGGTGGCACCTGTTGCGATGATGGAGGCAAGCAGGCGAATGGTGCCTACGCTATCTACTCCCGCCAGCAACAGGGCGGGCAGCAGCAGTAATCCGATGGCGATGGTGCCAAGTGACAGTGCGTTGCCGAAAAAACTGGTGACGACTTGCCAGTGGTTCCAGAAGGGGCGTGCCGGGATACGGTAGCAACGGTTCATGTAATAAAGGCCAGCGACACCTGAGGTGATGGCCAGGTAGCCGAATACAGATGCTGGTGTTGCCAGAATGCCGGGCTGGATCAGTTCGTTGATTGGCACGCCGAATAATCCCTGCCAGAGATTGGCAAACAGGGCATTCGCCGGCAGTGAGCACAGCAGGTGCAAGCCGAGGAATGCCATAAACAGCGCAATGCCGAGTCCCTCGCGGCATACCGGAGAGTGTCTCAGGTTATTAAAGCCGCGGTAAAAGCGCATTGGCTTGCCAAGGTGGGTGGTGGAAAGAAACAGGCCCAGACCAACCAGCGCCAAACTCAGGGCCAGTAATGGCACGTATAGCACCTGGCCGGTGAACCATTGCAATGCAGGCAGTCCAGCCTGCGCTCCGAGAAAGACCGTCGCAAAGGCACCGATGGCGGCTTGGGACATCAGGGTGAACAGTACCAGCGGGTTTTCGCGGGAGTTCAGCCGCGACAGGTTCCAGGAGAGCTTAGTACCCTGTTTCTTGTCCACTACGGGTTTGTAGTTGCCGTCTGAGCCTTTGTGGTATTTCACCGGTTGGGAATCGGTGCGCTTCATTTCTTCCGGCAACTCCCGAATCTGCTGGAAGCGTATGTTGGGATGGGTGATTTCAGGGTCGGGAAAGCCGGGAATGGAGACTTTCGCCTGTTCACGATTTTCCGGGATATTTTCCACCACGCCAAAATCCAGTGCATTGCCGACACAGGCGGAGACACAGGCGGGTTTCAAGCCGACTTCCAGTCGATCCACACACATGTTGCACTTGGAAACCTGGCCTTTTACCGGGTCCAGCTGCGGGGCGTTGTAGGGGCACACCCAAGTGCAGTAGCCACAACCGAAGCAGGTGTCCGGATCCTGTAGCACAGCACCGTATTCCACGTGTTTGGTGTAAGCGCGTGTCGGACAGCCCTTCAAACACACCGGGTCGTCACAGTGGTTACAGGCCATGGAAATATTGAGGCGCTGGTAGTCCGGGTAGCTGCCGCCTTCCACATAGCCTACGGAACGGAAGGCCAGGTGGGCAGGGGTTTCGTTTTTCTCGGCACAGGCAGACTCGCAGGCATGACAGCCGATACAGTTGTCAGCAGTAAAGAAAAAGGCATGTTGCTTATTGCGATTGGGATTGCAGCCCACTTCCGGATTTTCATTAATAAACAGTGGGCGATCTTTTGGCAGTTTGCCTTCGGTCAGGTCGAGCAGGTCGATTTTCTGGCCGTAGCGGTTGGTATCTGAAATCTCCTTGTCGGACAGAAAGGCATAGGGCTGTTCTTGAGTGCGAACTTCCCACAGGGTGCTGCCATCGGTCTGCCTGGTTTCCACCGTTTCGGCGGGGAATCCCTTTGCTTCGCTATTCATTTAACCTGTACCTCTCCTACCTCTAGAAACTGCGCCGCTCAAGGTTTAAGCGCGCGGCTTCGGTTTGGTTCACCTGTTCGATGCGCACGGCGCACTGTTTAAACGCCGGTTGCCGTGAGTGGGGGTCCAGCAGACCCAGGGTCAGGCGGTTGACGCAGTCGTGGAAGTGAAACGGAATAAACACCATATCTCTTGGCACCCGGTGGGTGTGCTGTGCTAGCACCACCGCGTCGCCGCGGCGTGATACCAGCCGTACGTAAGTCTGGTGTTCGATGCCCAATGCCTCGGCCGCATCGGGATTGATTTCCATGTAAGGGGTGGGGCTGAATTTATTGCAGTTGCCAATTTTTCCGGTGCGGGTGCGGGTGTGGAAGTGTTCCACCACGCGGCCGCTGTTGCACCAGAATGGATAGCTTTCATCGGGTTTTTCGTTGTTATCGCGGAATTTTACTGCAATCAGGTTGGCCCGGCCGTCGGCGGTCTGAAATACACCGTCGGTGTAGAGGCGTGGGTTGCCTTTCAATCCTTCACTGTCTTTGGTGAATGGCCACTGGATGCCCCGGGCCTCTTCGATTTTGTCGTAGGTCATGCCGGAGATATCGAGAGTACGGCCCGCACCGATGGAGAGCTGTTTCATTTCCTCGAAAGCGCCCTCGGGGGTTTCCGGAAAGTGGACCTTCACGCCATTTTCAAAGCGTTTGGCCATCTGGTTGAAAATCCAGAAGTCCGGCTTTGAGTCGCCGTAGGGAGCAATCACATTGCGGGTCAGATTGACGCGCCGCTCGGTATTGGTATGACAGCCTTCTTTTTCGGCCCACACGGCGGCGGGCAGAAAGACATCGGCGTATTCGTTGGTTTCCACATCCTCGTAGACATCCTGCACGATCAGGAAGTCGAGCTTCTCGAACATCTTTCGGATGCGAGGTTGATTGGCCATGGAGGTCAGCGGGTTGGTGGCAACCAGCCACAGCCCGCGGATTTCGCCGCTCTCGATGGCAGGGAAAATATCGGTTTGAGCCAGGCCGCGTTTTTCCGGAAAGAATGATTCATCGACTCCCCAGAAGTCGGCAATTTCTCGCCGGTGTTGTGGATTTTCCAGCAACCGGTAGCCGGGCAGCCCAGAACAGGAGGACCATTCGCGGGTCCCCATGGCATTGCACTGGCCGGTGATTGACAGGCTGGTGCCACCTGGCTTGCCGATGTTGCCGGTGACCAGGTTGAGGTTATTGATGTTGGCGACGCCGTCTGAACCGTGGGTGCTCTGGTTGATGCCCATGGTCCAGATGGACATGGCGCTGCCAGCTTTTGCATAGAGTCTGGCCACATGGCGGATCATGTCCTCGTCAATGCCGCAGATATGTTGTGCCTGGATTGGGTCATAGTCCGCCACCGTAGCTTTCAGTTCTTCGAAGCCATTGGTATGGGCGTCGATATAGGCCTGGTCCTGCAATCCTTCGGAAAAGATCACATGCAGCATGGCGTTGATCAGCACGCAGTCTGTACCGGGGGTGATGGGCAGGTGAATATCGGCGAACTGAGCCAGCATCGTAACTCTTGGGTCGATCACAATCATAGGGAAGTGCCGCTTTTCACGCGCTTCTTTCAATCGCCAATAAATGATCGGGTGCTGCTCGGGCAGATTGGAGCCGAACGCCATCAGGCACTCGGTGTGCTCAAAGTCCTCGTAGCAGCCGGGCGGGCCATCGGAGCCAAACGAGCGCTTGTACCCGGACACTGCCGACGCCATGCACAGAGTTGTATTGCCGTCGTAATTATTGGTGCCAATACAGCCGCGCACCAGCTTGCCCAGGGTGTAAAACTCTTCCGTCAGCAACTGCCCGGTAGAGACAACCGCGAAGGCATCACGACCATATTTATTCTGAATCTCGCGGATTTTTGCTGCACTGGTGTCCAGCGCCTGATCCCAGCTTGCGGGCTGAAAAGGCTGTTGTTTACCGGGGCGCATCAGCGGCTGCTTGCCGCGTCCGGGGGAGTGGAACAGGTCATGCTCAAGGATACCCTTGATGCAGAGTTTTCCGCGGTTGACGTCGGCACCAGCGTGACCGCGACTGGTGACGATTTTGCCGTCTTCCCCGAGTCCAATTTCAATGGCGCAGCCGGTGGAGCAGTAGTTACAGGTGGTGTACTTCCACTCCTTGACCTTTTTCGCCGGAATCAGGATGGGCTTACGTTTTTTGCGTCCAAACAACATGATCTCTTCTCGGTCGGGATACTTTCTCAGTTATTCCTGTTGGCGAGGATCACCTGCTCGCCGACGAGTTCGACGTTGTAGGCGGGGACGGCGATGTCGTCCTGCTCAACGCACTGGCCGGTGATCAGGTCAAAGTGTTGTTTGTACAGTGGCGAGGCCACCACCAGGCGGCCCTGCACATCCCCGACAATGCCCCGAGAC
>JBFICU010000021.1:0-11938 GCA_041581855.1 Porticoccus sp.
ACGCGGGGTGATGATCGGCATTGTCAGTACTGCCTGCCTGCAGAGCAGCTCCATGGTCGGCCTGATCGTGTTGGCTTTTGTGGGCGCCGGCATCCTCTCCATGGCCAATGCGCTCGGCGTCATCTTCGGCGCCAACCTGGGTACCACGTTCACCGGCTGGATCGTCGCCACCATCGGCTTCAAACTAAGTCTCACCGAATACGCCATGCCCTTGCTGGCTCTTGGCACCCTGGGTGTCGTGTTTCTCGACCCGGACTACCGTCGCCACAGCCAGGCCCGGCTGCTGCTGGGCATCGGTCTGTTACTGATGGGCCTCGATTTCATGAAAACCAGCATGGAATTCCTCGCCGAGGAACTCCCTGTCTCGATATTTCGCGATTATCCGATCCTGATCTATGCGCTGGGCGGCTTATTGTTCACCGCGTTAATCCAGTCCAGTTCCGCCACCATCATGATTGTGCTCAGCGCCATTCATGCCGGGGTACTGCCCATTACCACTGCCGCCGCCATTGTCATCGGCGCCAACCTGGGAACCACCAGCACAGTATTGATTGGCAGTGTAAAGGGTTCGTCCGACAAGCGCCGGGTGGCGTTGTCCCATTTCATTTTCAACGTGGTGGTCAGTACCGTAGCACTGGCCCTGATGCACCCCTTGCTGAAGCTGATCACCGACAAACTGGCCATCAGCGACCCCATGTATGTGCTGGTCACTTTCCACTCTCTGTTCAACGGCCTCGGCATCCTGATCTTTCTGCCTATTGTCCCGCCCTTTGCCCGCTGGCTGGAGGGGCGCTTTACCGACAACGACCTGATGGGCTGCCAGTACATAACCAAGGTCTCACCGACAGTCAGCGACGCCGCCACCGAGGCCGTCCGCCAGGAGGTTATCCGGCTGTTTTACAAGGTGCTGATACTCAACCTGCGGGTACTGCGCATTCGCCCGGAAGAACTGTTGCTAGGCTTTCAGGGACTGGAAGTCTACAACCAGATCAAACAGGCCAAATCCAGCTACGACGACCAGTATTCCGAGATAAAACACACCGAACAGCAAATATTGCAGTACGCCAATCGCATCCTGCGGGAAAAATCCGCTGACAAGGAAACCGAGAATGTGTCAAAACTGGTACATGCAGCCCGCGACCTGGTATATGGCGCCAAGAGCCTCAAGAATGTGCGCCAGAATGTGGTGGAGCTGCGTATGCAATCCGACGACGAGGAGTTGATCGAAACTCTGCGCCACGACACCCGCAATATCTACCGCCACCTGCTCACGCTGCTGGAACACACCGACCCGGTGCTGCTGGAGGAAAAACATCCCCAGTTGCAGGAGGAGATCAACCTCTCCCACGACCGTCTGCACCAGTTAATCACCCGCTATGACAACAGCGATGCTATCGGCATTCCCCTGTCCACCCTACTCAACATCAACCGGGAACTGCTGGTCTCTAACCAGATGCTGGAAAGCGCAGTTCGCGACCTCGTCACCATCAAATAACGTCTTTTCCTCCGGGAGTTTCTGCCAACTTGTCTATTTGCCACCCCCGGGGCAACTGATTATAGTCATGCGCTGATATCAGCAGTCTCCAGTGGAGGATTAAGAAGAATGAAAACACGCGCAGCTGTCGCATTCGGCGCAGGCAAACCACTGGAAGTGGTCGAAGTTGACCTGCAAGGGCCGAGGGCCGGTGAAGTACTGGTCGAAATCAAGGCCACCGGTGTCTGCCATACCGACGCTTTCACCCTTTCCGGCGACGACCCGGAAGGTGCTTTTCCCGCCATACTCGGCCACGAAGGCGCCGGGGTAGTGGTGGAAGTAGGGCCGGGCGTCAAAAACCTCAAGCCCGGCGATCACGTTATCCCCCTCTACACGCCAGAATGCCGCGAGTGCGATTACTGCCTGCACCCCAAAACCAATCTCTGCCAAGCCATTCGCAGTACCCAGGGACAGGGCCTGATGCCCGATGGCACCAGCCGTTTTTCCCTTGATGGCAAACCCATTCTCCACTACATGGGCTGCTCCACCTTTTCCAATTACACGGTGCTGCCGGAGATCGCCCTCGCCAAGGTGCGCGAGGATGCGCCCTTCGACAAGATCTGCTACATCGGCTGTGGTGTTACCACCGGCATCGGCGCAGTGGCCTTCACCATGAAAGTGGAACCCGGTTCCACCGTAGCGGTATTCGGCCTCGGCGGCATCGGACTCAATGTCATTCAGGGCGCCAAGATGGTGGGCGCCACACGCATTATCGGCATTGACCTGAACCCCGCCAAAGTTGCGCTGGCCAAACAATTCGGCATGACCGATTTCGTCAACCCGGCGGAAGTGGATGACGTCGTGGGCCATCTGATTGAAATTACCGGCGGCGGCGTGGACTACAGTTTCGAGTGCATCGGCAACGTCAATGTCATGCGCCAGGCGCTGGAATGCTGCCACAAGGGCTGGGGCCAGAGCTGTATCATCGGTGTGGCCGGTGCCGGCCAGGAAATCTCCACCCGGCCATTTCAGCTGGTCACCGGCCGGTCATGGCGCGGCAGCGCTTTCGGCGGCGCCCGTGGCCGTACCGATGTACCGAAAATCGTCGACTGGTACATGGACGGCAAGATCAATATCGATGACCTGATCACCCACACTATGCCGCTGGAAGACATCAACCGCGCCTTTGACCTGATGCACGCGGGCGAGAGCATCCGCTCCGTGGTGCTCTACTGAAATGAAACAGATCGACGCTCATCGCTGCTTTGGCGGCCAGCAACTGCGCTTCCGGCACCGCTCAGCGGTGCTGGACTGCGACATGAGCTTTTCTATCTACCTGCCGCCGCAGGTGGTAGAGCGGGGAGTTGTACCGGTGCTGTACTGGCTGTCCGGCCTCACCTGCAGCGATGAGAACTTTGTTACCAAGGCTGGTGCCCAGCGCTATGCGGCGGAATATGGCATTGCCATAGTGGCACCGGATACCAGCCCCCGCGGCGAAGGCGTACCCGACGACCCGGACGGGGCCTACGATTTCGGACTAGGCGCGGGATTCTATGTGAATGCCACCCAAGCGCCCTGGTCCACGCACTACCGTATGTACGATTATGTGGTGGAGGAACTGCCGGCGCTGGTGAACGAACAGTTTCCAGTGGACGGCGACAGAGCTGCCATCAGTGGCCACTCCATGGGTGGTCACGGCGCGCTGTCCATCGCCCTGAAAAATCCAGACCGTTTTCGCTCTGTGTCGGCGTTTTCACCTATCTGTTCACCGATGCGCTGCCCCTGGGGCGAAAAAGCCCTCACAGGCTACCTGGGAGGTGATCGGGAAGCTTGGCGCGACTATGACAGCAGCGAACTGATCCGCCGGGCCAGCCAACAGCTGCCAATGCTGGTGGATCAGGGCGACGAAGATAACTTTCTGCGCGAACAGCTAAAACCGGAGCTGCTGGAGCAGGCCGCCCGGGAGTCAGGCTATCCGCTGGAGTTGCGCATCCAGCCTGGTTACGACCACAGCTACTTTTTCATCGCCAGCCTGATCGGCGACCACCTGCACTTTCACGCCAACCACCTGCTGCCTTAACACATGGACATGCGACACTATTTTCTTAAAAAAAAGGCAAGAAGGCTCGGCGTCAAGATCAATGACATATTCCTTATATCTCGCTCATCCATTATTTATGCTGAGTCACCCTGTTCACTAGGTAGCACCAACATTATCATCCCCAAATCAGATGGCCTTTTTTTTGGCGCACACAGTTATATCCGTAGTGGCGTAATGACAAACGTTTTACACGTAGGGCGCTTTTGCTCTATCGGACAAAATGTGACACTAGGACAAAGTAAAAAAACCCATCCTACTGATTTCGCTGCAACCAGCAGAATGCTTTGCCAAGAATACGATTATTCAGGACCACCTGCCGTCATCGGCAATGACGTATGGATTGGACATGGCGCAGTCGTGATGGAAGGTGTCACCGTGGGTCACGGCGCAATTGTTGGTACAAACGCGCTGGTCACCCGGGATGTGCTGCCTTATCAAATTGTGGGCGGCAACCCTGCCAAGCCCATTCGTTTCCGTTTTGATACCACGGTTATTGAAAATTTATTGGCAAGCGAATGGTGGTGCAAGGATCTGGATGAGTTGAGAAAGCTCGATTACAAAAATGTGGGACATTTTCTGGAACAGCTCACGACCGTGTCTAAACCCGCAAGCTACCAACAGATAAAAATTACCCGGCAACAGGTTTCGATTCACACGCCATGAGCCGCCAGCCGCCCAAGACACCCTCCGATCACATCGTCGGCGGCGGCCCGAAAAAGGTGCTCTACACCCTCAACACCGTCCGCAAAATAGGTCTGCTGAATTCCTCCAAGGCACTGCGCGCCAACAACGCCTGCAAGGCCTGCGGGCTGGGCATGGGCGGACAGCTCGGTGGCATGACCAATGAGTTGGGAGAATTCCCCGCCGTCTGTAACAAGAGTATTCAGGCGCAGTCCACCGATATCCAACCCGCTATACCAACGCAAATTTTCGACCACGACCTGTCGCAACTGCGGGAACTGAGTGGACGCGAACTGGAGCACTTGGGGCGACTTGGAAAACCGATTTATAAAGGCGCCAAAGATAACCGCTTTCAGGAAGTGAGCTGGGACTGGGCGCTGGATTACGCCGCCGGCAAGTTTGCCGCTACCCTGCCATCGCGCAGTTTCTTCTACTCTTCCGGACGCAGTTCTAACGAGGCCGGGTTCGTGTTGCAGTTGCTGGCGCGCCTTTACGGCACCAACAACATCAATAACTGCTCCTACTACTGCCACCAAGCCACCAGCGAGGCATTAGGGGCCACTATCGGTACCGGTACCGCCACAGTGGAATTGGGAGATCTGAGCCGCTGTGACCTGGTATTCCTGATCGGCGCCAACCCCGCCTCCAACCACCCCCGCCTGCTGCACCAGTTGCAGCGGCTGCGGGAGCGCGGCGGTCAGGTGGTCGTCATCAACCCCGCGAGGGAACCAGGGTTGGTGCGCTTTGCCGTGCCGAAGAGCGCCAAATCCATGGCCAGCGGTGGTACCTGGATCGCCAGCCAGTATCTGCAACCAGCCATCGGCAGCGATATCGCCCTATTCAAGGGGATCGCCAAGGCACTGCTGGCCAACGGCCATCAGAATACCGCCTATATCGAGCAGCACACCGAAGGGTTTGATGAATTCCTGGCAGATATCGAACAGACTGGCTGGGAGATCATCGAGCGGGACACCGGCATATCCCGACCCCAGATCGAACAGGTCGCCAGCGTCTACGCCAACTCGGAGCACGCCATTTTCGCCTGGGGCATGGGCATGACCCACCACCGCCACGGTGTAGAGAATATCGAGTACATTGCCAATCTGGCGCTGTTGCGCGGTATGGTCGGCAAGCCCGGCGCCGGTCTGCTACCCCTGCGCGGCCACAGCAATGTGCAGGGCATCGGCACCATCGGCGTCAAACCGGTGCTCGCAGCAGAGGTATTCGAACGTCTGGAAAGAGAACTGGGCGCCAGCCTGCCCTCCGGCCCCGGCATGGACACCTTGGCCTGCATGAACGCCAGCCACCGCGGCGACGTCGACGCGGCGCTGATTATGGGTGGCAACCTTTACGGTGCCACTCCTAACGCCGGCTGGGCTGCGGAGGCGTTGGATCGCATTGGCTTCAAATTGTTCCTCACCACCACCCTGAACTTGGGCCACGTTCACGGCTGCGATCACAGCGAGAACCTGATCCTACCCGTCACCGCCCGGGATGAAGAGTGGCAGCCCACTACCCAGGAATCCATGTTTAACTTTGTACGCCTTAGCGACGGCGGCATTCGCCGCCATGCCCACACCCGGCCGGAAGTAGACATTCTGGCGGGGCTGGCCGAACGCCTGCTGCCCAACAGCCCGGTGGATTTTGAGCGCTTCCGCCAACACCGCACGGTGCGCGAAACCATAGCCAGAGTGGTTCCCGGCATGGAGCAACTGGCAGATATCGATGTAGCCCGCAAGGAATTCCACATTCGCGGACGGCTGAAACACAGTCCGGAATTCAGCCGTACCGGTGGCCGCGCCCGCTTTGCCGTGCAGCCGTTGCCCGGTGCCGTAGCGAACGGAGATTACCCATTCACCCTGATGACGGTGCGCAGCGAGGGGCAGTTCAACACCATCATCTACGAAGAGCGAGACAGCTACCGCGACACCGACGACCGCTGGTCGGTGCTGATGCATCCAACCACCATCAAGCGGCTCGGCATTACCAATGTAGTGGATCTGGTTTCAGAGCATGGCCGTATGGACCGGGTGCGGGTCTACCCGTTCGACCTGCCGGAGCACAACCTGATGGCCTACTTCCCCGAGGCCAATGTGCTGGTGGGCACCGACAGTGATCCGCGCAGCAAAACTCCCGCCTTCAAATCCGTGCCGGTGCGCATTGAGCTGCCCTGAGCAGGCAACTAAATTACAGATTCAAAACCTTCAAACTGCGGCGGCCCCAGATAGATATCCTTCTTGGCACCTGCATTGGCGTGGGCTTTTCGAAAGGCTTCCGACTTGGTCCAGCCTTCAAAGGCCTCGCGGGATTCCCAAACGGAGTGGGAGGCAAACAGCGTATATTCCTCCAAACTTGGCCCCCGGAGCAGATGAAATTCTTTAAAGCCGGGCACCGTATCCAAAAAGGTTTCCCGGTTCTTCCAAACACCGATAAATTCGTCTTCGCTGCCCAGTGCGACTTTAAAACGGTTCATTGCAATAAACATGGATACCTCTATAAATAGGATTTGCTACTGGCGCTAACGCCCAGTTCAGTGGCACCCGGTACGGGGCAGCTTTTTGTGCAAAAATTGCATATGACAATTAGCTTGACGCTAACACCTGTACGGCTCTTTCAACCCCACATTCATATGAACCCATTTCGAATTCTCGACAAATCCAAGGACGATTTTCATAAATCGAACACATGAAAGTGTCGCGATCTAAAGCTGAGCACCAACCATCATCTAAACGCAACATCGTTTCACCGCCCCATTCATCGAGAGCGATATGCTCACTCGGAACGCCTGTGTCGGAAATAATCATGACCTCTAAGCGGCAGCAGCAAGCTTGGCAATTTGAACAGGTGACTTTGATTTTGGGTACACTTTCTGTATTAGTGGGCATGCATATCGTCAATTTGAATAATTGCGCAGTTTACCCCAAGTTCGCTGTGTTCTAAATTCACCTGAGTTATGTCAGGGATACTGGCCACTAGAGCCATAACATTTGATATCGCGCATGCGCGTTTTTATCGAATTTGATATTCAACACTTTTTTGTAAGATTTTGAGACGGAATAGAAAATTTTGACCCACCTGGTTCCTTTCAGCGTAAATCGAGATTTTCCTATTATTTAAAATAATACGGAATGTACCTACCAGTTCAGCGCCGGCACCACTCGCAGTACCGGCGCATATCGACAAGGTTCATCAGGCTGCCGCGGATTGCTCTCGCACTCTTTCCACAATTACCGGCACCGGCCGGCAGACGGTATTGCACACCGGAGAGTGATTGCGGGCGAAGGCGAGCAGGTCATCCAGCTCTTCGTCGCTGCAATCCGCCTCAATATGCATGCGGATGCGGACTTGCTCATAGCCCACCGGCACCTGGTCGTTCAGGTCCAGCAGGCCCTGCACATCGATATTGCCGTCCAGCTCGGTGGACAGCGACTTGATGCGGATACCCCTCGCCGCTGCGTGCAGTACGGTGGTGGTGGTGACGCAGCCGGCCAGTGCATGAAGCAGGAATTCCACCGGATTGGCACCCTCGTTGCCACCGAGCAGTACCGGCGGTTCGCCGTTGGTAAATTCAAAAGGTTCGCTGCGCGATTCGTCCTCCTTTCCCGCGCCGTAAAAGCCCTGGATGGTGGAGTGGTTTTCACCGCCGTTCACCCAATGGTTGCGGGCGCGAAATTCGAAATGAGCCAGTGATGGATTGTCCTTGAGGGCCGCAACGGTCTCGCTCATCTGTTGCAGGTCCAGGCCGTTTAATGTCTGTGTGATATGGGTTTTCATGATGTTCACCTCGTTCTGTTTTTCCAGTTCAAGGTCAGCGTACGCCGAATGCGTTTTTGCAATAAGATGGATTTATGATAAAAACAGGGCATTCGTGCCACTATCTGAGCTGATGACATGATTGCAACCACCCAACAGCCGGTTAAGGTGTTGATTGTCGCGGTGCCGGAAACCTCGGGCTCCGCGCTCTACGGCATGTTCGATGTACTTAAATCCGCGGGCAATGTGTGGGAGGCGCTGGTGAGGGGAAAAGAAGGTGCCACCCTATTCCAGGTCAACATTGTCTCTCCCGACGGCAAACCCTTCACCTGTGGTAATGGCATTCCGGTAGTGCCGGATTTCGCCATGACCGATGATCCCACCGGGGATATCCTGATTCTGCCAGAATTGTGGCTGGGGCCGGACGAGGATTTCCGCGGCCGCCACCCGGCACTGCTGGAATGGATTCGCCAGCGCTACGACCGCGGCACACTGGTCTACTCCGCCTGCTCCGGCGCTATCATGCTGGCTGCCACAGGCCTGCTGGACGATTGCGAGGCCACTTCCCACTGGGCCTATCAGGACCTGTTCCAGCGCCAGTATCCGCAGATCCATTTCAATGCCGCCCCAAGCCTGGTGTTTGCCGACCCGGAAGGCCGCATCGTCACCGCCGGCGGCACCACCTCCTGGCACGACCTGGCCATCCATATCATCGCCCGCCACGCCAGCCCCGGTGAGGCACTGAAAATCGCCAAGGTGTTCCTGCTGAAATGGCACGATGAGGGCCAGTTGCCCTACGCAAATCTGGTGCGCAATGCTCCCCACGCCGATGCCGTGGTGCGCCGCTGCCAGCAATGGCTGGAGGAACACTACCGCGATGCCGGGGCTATCGCCCGCGCGGTGGAACAGTCCGGCATTCCCGAGCGCACTCTGAAACGCCGCTTCCGCACCGCCACTGGCACCACCCTGATCGAATACCTGCAGAACCTGCGCATCGAAGAAGCCAAGCGACAACTGGAATCCAGCCACAACCCGGTGGACGACATTGGCGTGGCCGTCGGTTATGAAGACATGTCATTCTTCCGACGGTTGTTCAAACGCAGTACCGGCCTGACACCGAGTCAGTACCGGCGCATGTTCCAGCCCGTGCTCGAGGACGCGAAAACATCACCGTTGCGGAGGAGGTGACAAGATGCCCAAGACACTGATGATACTGGGCACCATCCTGCTGGCACTGGGCGTCCTTTGGTACTTTGTTCCGGGAGCGCTGAACTGGTTCGGCAAGCTGCCCGGTGATATCCATATCAAAACCGAGCACAGCCGGATCTTTATCCCTATCACCTCGATGCTGATCGTCAGTGTGGTGCTAAGCCTGCTGATGTATTTCTTCAGGCGCTGATTTTTTCTCATACCACTTGAATACTGGTTATTTATACAGTATTTTCCCGGTATGAAAACTGCCCCCCTGAAACCGGTTGCCGACGCGCAGCCCGATGCCCTGCCGCTATTCGCCAGCACCGTGCGCGCCGGCTTTCCCAGCCCGGCGGACGATTTTGTGGAAACGCCGCTGGATATCCACGACTATCTGGTGAAACACCCGGCAGCCACCTTTTTTGCCCGCGCCGAGGGGGACTCCATGACCGGCTTTGGCATTTTCAACGGCGACCTGCTGATTGTGGACCGCGCCCTGCAACCCCAGCACGGCGATGTGGTGATCGCCGCCATCGACGGAGAGCTAACCTGCAAGGTACTGGACCTGAACAACCAGCTGTTGCGCGCCGGCAATGTACGCTACCCGCCCATCGAACTGCACGACAATGCGGAGCTGCTGATTGAGGGAGTGGTGATCCACTCGGTGCGCCATCACCGATGTTCGCGCTAGTCGACTGCAACAGCTGTTACGCCAGCTGTGAGCAGATTTTTCGCCCGGACCTGCGCGGCAAGCCGGTAGTGGTGCTGAGCAATAACGACGGCTGTGTGATCGCCCGCTCAAAAGAAGCCAAGGCTCTCGGCATCCCGGATCTGCACGCCTATTTCAAGATCCGTCCCCTGCTGGAGCGCCACAAGGTGGCGGTGTTCTCCGGCAATTTTCGCCTCTACGGCGATATCTCCCGCCGGGTGATGGACTGCCTGCGCCGCTTCAGTCCGGATATCGAAATTTACAGCATCGACGAAATGTTCCTCGACATGGACGGCATCCAGCAACCGTTGCTGGAATATGGCGCAACCATCAAACAGGCGCTCTGGCAGCAGGTGCGAATGCCGGTGAGCGTCGGCATCGCCCCCAGCAAGACATTGGCCAAGCTCGCCAACTACGCCGCCAAGAATATTCCCAGCCAGAATGGTGTCTGCCTGCTGGACAGCCCCCACAAGTGGCAATGGCTGTTGCGCCGGGTACCGGTCACCAAGGTCTGGGGCATCGGCCCGCGCCTCGGGCGGCGGCTGGCGGATATGGGTATTCACAACGCCTGGGAACTGGCCAGCAGCGACCCGAAAACCATCCGCCGCCGTTTCAGCGTCTGCGTGGAGCGCACCATGGAAGAGCTGAACGGCAGCGCCTGCCTGGCACTGGAAGATGTGCCGCCGGACAAAAAGCAGATTTACTGCACCCGCTCCTTTGGCCAGAAACCCACCGAACTGCCGCCGCTGTTGCGGGCGGTGACCCTCTACGCCAGCCGTGCGGCAGAAAAACTGCGCGCCCAGCGCCACCTGGCGCTGACCATTCATGTGTTTATTCACACCTCCCCCCACCAGCCCAATTACTACAGCAACAGCGCGGTGGTGCAGTTGCCCTACGCCACCGACGACAGCCGAGTGATTTCTGCCAGCGCCCAACAGGCCGTGCGAACCCTGTTTCGGCCAGGGCATGCCTACCTGAAGGCCGGAGTGGGGTTGATCGAACTGGTGTCGCGTCGTTTTCAGCAGGCGGATATTTTCCAGGCCAGCCAGCCACCACAGTCAGACGTGCTCATGGAAACCCTGGATGGCATCAATCGACGCTATGGGCGAGGAACGGCCTTTCTGGCCAGTGAGGGGACTAAACGGGGCTGGCCGATGCGCCAGCAGTACTGCTCCCCGGCGTACACCACGCGCTGGGAGCAGATACCTGTCATCAGGACATAACCTGCATGTCAGGCGGCCTGCTGGATGACCGAACGGGGAACACGGCTTTCCATTTCAGACCACAGCTGCTGGCTGAGCAGCTCGACCGTATCAACACAGCCTGTCTGAATCCAGCGAGCCAGCGCCGCGGCAACATCGGGGTAACAACGCCTGGGGATGTCTGTTTTACAGTCAAACCAGAATTCCAATGCGCGACGGTCAATACGCTCCTCAATACTGGCAAAACCCAACTGTTCCAGTGCCGCCGCATTGGAGAGCTGCTCCATCTGACCGGAGAGTGGTTTGGCCATGATCCGTTTGCCCAGTTGCAGGGACTCACTGATCAACTCAAATCCGGCATTACAGATCACCCAATGGCTATCCGCCAGATCTTGCTGAAAACCGTCTCGGCTCAAAGGTCGGGTATGCAGGTTGCCAGTATCCTGGCGATCGAGGCCCGGTGCATAAATGTAAAACTGATAGGCAGGAAACTGCCGGAACAATTCCAGCAGCGGCGCTTGATCCTCAAAGGGCAGATAAACCAGCACTCGGTTTTTCGAATACCCTCGAGACATCAGGCCTGCCTCAATATCGACAATGGGCGGCAAAATGGGCTGCCCAAAATGATGCCAATGCAATCCCACAGCCGTGGTGACCGGCGCAAATTTTTGCATGATAGCGCGGGTCAGCAGATTCGCGCCGCGCTCGGGAACCGCGTGGCAAAAAGCGTATTGATGACCGATGCCCACACAGGGTAGCTGTCGATAGCGGGCGGCCCGGGCTGTCACCGGTTCGTAGTCGCTGATGATCAGATCATATCCAGACAG
>JBFICU010000022.1:0-11623 GCA_041581855.1 Porticoccus sp.
AGAACTCGGACAGGTGAACCCGGTCGTAGGCGGGGCGGGGCTCAGCACCGATCACGGTGATGTGGGCGGCAACACCGGAACTGGCCAGCTGTTCCACATAGTGGTGACCCACCATTCCGTTACCTATCACGACGACATTTAACATCTCTGTGTACCTGCGTATGTCACATGTATAAATCGAATGGCACCGTACGGCGTTATGCCAGTACTGCGTTGAACATCAGTTGGTTTTCATTGGCACCGAGCAATTGTTCGCTGCCGATTAACGCTTCGTATTGACTGCATTGGCTTTTGTCGCCAAATAGCAGAGCTGCCTGTAAACGGTTGTCACGAATGACCAGGCGGCGATAAACACCTGACAGCGGATCGCTGATAACAATGTCGCGGCTGTGTTCATCGGTTTTAAGGTTGCCGGCGGAAAAAACATCGATGCCGGATACTTTGAGCTGGGTGGAATGTTCACGAGGGTGGTATCTGGCCGGGCGGCCCAGCAGGGTTTCTGTCAGTACCGTGGCCTGATCCCAGATCGGGGCTACAATGCCCACGGTAACGCCATTGTGCTCGGCGCATTCGCCAAGGGCGAAGATACCGGGCAGCGATGTGCGCATCTGATCGTCTACCACAATGCCACGATTAATCTGCAATCCGCTGTCGCCAAACACTTCAACATTTGGCGAGATGCCGGTGGCGAATACGATCAGTTCCCCCTCGAGCCATTGGCCATCTTCGAGTTGTAAACCGGTGGCTTTTGTAATGCCGGTGACGGCTGCAGAGCGGGCGCCCGTGAGTATCCTGATTCCTCGGCCTTCAAGGCTGTCTTTAAGCATGTTGGCAGCGCGAGGATCGAGCTGACGGTTCATCAGGGTATCGCTGTTGTGTATCACGGTAACGTCCAGCCCAAGCTGATTAAGACCGTAAGCCGCTTCCAGTCCCAGCAGGCCGCCGCCAACCACCAGCGCTCGCTCACCCTGTTCGGCAAAGCTTTGCATAATGGCGATGTCGTCAAGGGTACGAAATGCCATGACGCCGGGCAGGTTGTTGCCCGGGATGTTGGGAATAAAGGGGCGGGAGCCCGTGGCAATCACGATGCCGTCCATTTGTTGCTGCCAGCCTGAGGCGGTAATGATGTTGCGGTTCTTCCCGTCCAGCGTCACCACAGGATCTCCGCTGAGCAGCTTGATCTTGTGTGCCCGGTACCACTCTTCACTGAGGAGCGGGAGGCCATCCAATGTTTTGTCGCCAGCGAGTACAGAGGAAAGCTGGATACGGTTATAGGGGTTGACCCGTTCCTCGCCAATCATGGTGATCGCACCCTTGTAGCCTTCGGCCACCAGGGATTCTGCGAGCCTGGCGCCGGCCATGCCGGTGCCAATGATGGCAAGGGAGTTGATCATGCTCAGGCAGCCTCGTGCTTTGCGGCTGAGTCGTCATCCTGGGACATCGCCTGCTGCGCATCCGTAGACTGGTTCACCTCGGCCTTCACCTCTTGTGCGGCAGCAGGGTTTTTCTGCTTCTCGTAAAGGAAACGCAGTACTTGCTGGCGGTAGTGGATGAATTCCGGGTCTTCAGCCAGGGCCAGACGATCCCGGGGGCGCGCCAATTTGACCTCGAGAATTTCACCGACAGTGGCAGAGGGACCGTTGGTCATCATGACGATGCGATCTGAAAGCAACACGGCTTCGTCCACGTCGTGAGTAATCATGATCACGGTGTTGCCCAGTTGCGACTGGATCTCCATCAGGGAGTCCTGCAGATGGGCTCGGGTAAGGGCGTCGAGTGCACCGAACGGTTCATCCATCAGCAGCACTTTCGGCTGCATGGCCAGACAGCGGGCAATACCCACGCGCTGTTTCATACCACCGGAAATTTCGCCGGGGAGTTTGTGCAGCGCGTGGTCCATGTGTACCAGGGACAGATTGTGCTCGATCCAATCGTGCATCTCTGCCTTGCTTTTGGTCTTCTTGAACACGCGTTTTACGGCCAGTTCCACATTCTGGTAGACGGTGAGCCAGGGCAGCAGGGCGTGGTTCTGAAACACCACAGCGCGGTCTGGCCCGGGTTTGTCTACCTCTTTGCCTTCCAGAATAACCCCGCCTTCAGTGGCCTCGTAAAGACCCGCAACGATGTTCAGTACGGTAGATTTGCCGCAGCCGGAGTGGCCGATCAGGGAAATAAACTCGCCCTTGGCAATGGAAATATCGACAGCCTGCAAGGCCCGGAATGGCTTGTCGTCAGTGGGAAATTCGATGCCCACATGGCTGATTTCCAGATAGCTGTTTTTCATAACGTGCTCCTTGACGTAATACCTTGCAGTTAGCGGAGGATGGCCTGTTTGTCCCAGCTGATTCGGCCTTGAATAGCCAGCATCAGTCGGTCCAGGGAAAAGCCGATCAGGCCGATGGCCAACACGGCGACCATGATGCGGCCCAGAGAATCGGAGGAGCCGTTCTGGAACTCGTCCCAGATGAATTTTCCGAGACCGGGGTTTTGGGCCAGCATTTCGGCAGCGATCAGTACCATCCAGCCAGTGGCCAGAGATAATCTGAGTCCGGTAAAGATCATCGGGATAGCGGAGGGAATCACAATGCTGCGCACATGCACCAAGGAGGGCAGTTGCAGCACCCGGCTGACGTTGATCAGATCCCGGTCAATGCTGGTAACTCCAACGGTGGTATTGATCACGGTGGGCCACAGACAACACAGGGTGACTGTAAAGGCTGAAGTCAGGAATGATTTTTCAAACATGGGATCGTCGCTGACATAGAGCGCGGACACCAGGATGGTCACCAGGGGCAGCCAGGCCAGGGGGGAGACTGGTTTAAACGTCTGGATAATAGGGTTGACCGATTGATAGACCTTCTCGCTGAGACCACAGGCAATGCCCAGTGGGATGGCGATGATAGAGGCCACCAGAAAGCCAAAAGAAACGGTATAAAGGCTGGTAAGAATCTGGTCAAAGAAAGTCGCTTTGCCTGTGTAGGGGCGAATCTTGACATCGGCAAGGGGGTCTTTGGCCAGTTTCTCGGCGTTGCGGTCTTCCTGGCGCTGATAAAAGGCAGCTTCTCTTTCACGTTCGCGCTGGTGTTCTGCCACTAGGCTTTTGGATGAATCCCAAACTTGAACTGGCCCGGGAAATTGACCCAGCGAGGTAGTAATGTTGTTGGCAACGCCTTGCCACAACATCAGAAAAATCACTATGCCGGCGAAAGGCAGTGCAAGTGCTTTGCCTAGGTGGCGCAAAAGAAGGATCAGTTGTGAGGGGGCGAATAGTATTTTCCCCTTCTCATTTCTGAATATGGCCGCGATTTCAGTCATGACATTAATCCTGGGAGTTAGGATCCGGCAGGTTGCCCTGCCGGATGTGGTTGGCTTTGCAGAAACAGGCTGCAACATTCAAGCCATTACAGCGTTTCGTCTTTCAAACCGATGGTGAGTTTCTCTAGATAGGCGTTGGGCTGGGTGCCATCGTAGGTCACTCCGTCGATGAACTCGCTTTGTGGTGCACGGAAGCCGCTCTCTTTATCGAGATCGGGGAAGTCAGCGGCGGACATGACGCCGTCAGCAATCAGCTCTTTTGCTGCGATGGCGTAGATATCCGGGCGATAAACCTGCTTCGCCATATCGAAATACCATTGGTCGGGTTTCTTCTCGGAGATCTGTCCCCAGCGGCGCATTTGGGTCAGGTACCAGACAGCGTCAGAGTAGTAGGGGTAGGTGGCGAAATAACGGAAGAACACGTTGAAATCGGGCACTTCGCGCTTGTCACCTTTTTCATACTCAAACGTGCCGGTCATGCTGTTGGCGATGACGTCGTAATCGGCGCCGACATATTCCGGACGGGATAGAATTTTTACCGCTTCCGGACGATTGGCGTTGTTGTTCTCATCCAGCCATTTGGCCGCACGCAGTAGCGCTTTGACGATGTGAATGGTGGTGTTGGGATATTTCTCGGTGAACTCCTTGGTCATGCCGAAGACTTTTTCCGGGTTGTTTTTCCAGATTTCGTAATCGGTGATTACCGGGACGCCAATCCCTTTGAAGACCGCTTGCTGGTTCCAGGGCTCACCTACACAGTAGCCGTAGATAGTGCCGGCTTCCAAGGTGGCGGGCATTTGCGGTGGCGGGGTGACGGAAAGCAGTGCTTCTGCATTGAGCAGACCGCTGGTGTCGCCTTTATGGGGTGCGTAGTAACCGGGGTGAATACCACCTGCCGCCAGCCAGTAGCGCAACTCATAGTTGTGTGTGGATACCGGAAATACCATGCCCATTTTGAAGGGCTTGCCTTCAGCGCGGAATTTTTCCACCACCGGCTTCAGATAGTCAGCCTTGATGGGGTGTACCGGCTTGCCGTTTTCCATCGGGACATGCTCTTTCATCATTTCCCAGATTTCGTTGGAAACGGTGATGCCGTTACCGTTCAGATCCATGCTGAAAGGGGTGACGATATCGGCTTTAGTGCCAAAACCGATGGTGGCGGCCAGTGGTTGGCCAGCCAGCATGTGGGCGCCGTCAAGTTTGCCGTCGATAACGCCATCTAGCAGTACTTTCCAGTTCGCCTGGGCTTCGACCGTGACGTACAGGCCCTCATCTTCGAAGTAGCCTTTTTCATAGGCCACCGCAATGGGTGCCATGTCAGTGAGTTTGATAAAGCCAAATTTGAGTTCGTCTTTTTCCGGTGCGCCCACTTCGGCGTGGCCGAAAGTTGTAAGGGTTAAGCCGCAGACGGCCAGAGCGATTTTGATCAGTGATGGCTTTTTCTGAGCCTTTTGGAGTCGCTGTACGGCATTCATAAAACCAATTCCTCGTGGTTAAAAACTTCACGCATAAAAAAAGCCCACCTACATGTTTTGTGTAGGTGGGCTTCGTTGCCCGGTATGTTGGCGGGGTGGCCAAAATGACATTGCACTGTATCTAAATTTATACAATTAGCGTGCCAACAATATGTTGTTTGTGAAACAACAGGTTAGGCGCGTTGATCTGGAATAGTTGGTGACTATTGGTGCAGGTGTGGCAATCGAATAGGTGTTAATTGCACCAAATATGGGCAATTCGAGGTGGGGTAGAGACGGGTGTTCAGCTTTTGAGGATCAGGTCGCTGCCGAGCTCAACGTCCGGACTGAATTGGAAGGGTTCGGCGTGGCTGCCTTCCTCTTTATAGTCCTGTTCCGGTGCCGGGAGGTTTAATAGGCGGGCTGTTTCCCTGTACAGGTCAGTGCGGAAGCACTGCTGCGTGATGGAAGCAATGCGGTTGGCATCGAGCACCTTGCCCAGCAGGGGTTCGCATTGGTGCAGAATAAACTCTGCCTGTGAGCGCCATGGAAAGCCGGCATTATAGCGAGAGAAGACGTGAAAGTTTGGTTGGTGGCGGGGTGTTGTACCACGCCCCTGGGCGATATGCCCCGTCAATGAAGGGCGGAGATGGTTGGCCGGGAGATCGAGATATTCCTTGCGGGATAGCATTTCAATAGTGGGTTCACGGTTATCCATATCCGCCAGCCACTGGCAAGCTTCCATTAACGCCAGTCTGAGTCGCAGGTGGGTGGCAGGGTTGCGTGTGTGCCATCCTTCGAGGACAGCTAACACTTTTTCCGGTGCATTATTCCAGACATCGAATCCGGTGCAGGCCAGGATGCCGACCCCATAAGTCACAGCAATGCTATTCCAGGGTTCGCCCACGCAGAAACCGTCGATCACGCCTTGGGCGAGACTGTCTACCATCTGTTCCGGTGGCAACACAATAATCCGTACATCGCGGTCGGGATCAATGCCGCCTGCTTTGAGCCACATTCTGAGTAGCAAAGTATGGGTAGAGAACAGGTGTACCGTGGCCAGTGTCATCACCTGGCTTTTGCCGTTTTCACGCAGGGTCGTAGCGAAGGCCTTGGCAGTTGCCCTTGGATCACGGGTGTCGAGAGGTTTATCGGATAACTCGATCATGCGTTCCCAAAGTGGGGGAGCCAGGGTAATACCATTGCCATTCAGGGACAGTACCAAGCCGGTAACGATGGGGGCACGGATACCCGTACCGCCATGGGTGATGACCAATGGCATTGGCGCTAGCATTTGTACCGCATCAAAACTGCCGGCAATCAGCTTGTCACGAATGTTGGCCCAGGACACCTCCCGGTGCAGGGTGACATCAAGTCCGTATTTGGCATAGATCCCCAGTTCCTGGGCAACGATTAACGGAGCGCTGTCGCTCAACCGCATATAGCCAAGATTGAGGTGCTCTCTCTCTGCGCCCGGCAGTGCTTTGGGGTTGATCTTATTCATGCTTGTTTCCGTTACCTCTGGTCTTTCCCAGTATTTTTATAACAGAGCGAGCAGCTTCGGGCAGGCTCTGGTTGGTATCCATGGAGAGCGTGCGCAGGGTCTTATGGGCCTTGTCTTCATTAATGCCATGCTGAGTCATCAGCAATTGCTTGGCCTCTTCAATGACGGACTGGCTAGCCAGCTTGGTTCTGGCATCATCTAGCGCCTTGCGCAGTGATTGGTAGGATTTGAACTGGGCCATCGCGAGATCAATGACTGGCTTGACCCGCTGGGGATGGAGTTCTTCCATCATGTAAGCCGTGACGCCAGCGTCTACGGCTTCTTCGATAAAGGCCGGATCATCTTCGTCAGAAAACATGACTACGGGTTTGGGGTTGTAGTGGTTCACCACAGAGAGGCTTTCCAGCACGTCACGACCGGGAGATTGCAGGTCGATCAACACGAGGTCTGGTTGCAATTGCTCGATCTGGAATAGAAGCCCGCTAGCCGATGGCAACCGGCAGATGACCTCAAAGCCCGATGCTTTGAGTTTTTCTTCGACACTGGCAGACCGTTCAGGATGGTCGTCCACGAGCATGATGCGAATAGGATCGTTGCTGGATACCATCTTCAGCAGGACCGGCTTAAGGGGTTTTTGATCATGGGAGATATTACAACAGGAAAATGACCCAGGGTCTTTGATAATACTCCGACCCTGAATCATCCTCCAGTGCAACATGTTGATCAGAAGTTCATTCGGATCAGAAGGTGTAGTTCACAGAGAACCAGACTTTATCGGTATCAACGCCGAAGCTATCAGCGTCGTACATGGCATACTTCAGCTCTACCGACAGATTCTTGTTGATGGGATAGCTGGCTACAGCATCGAATTCTTCACCGTAGTCAGCGCTGCCCTCATCCGCCGAGAAGTCGTGATAAAAGGCTGCCAGGGAAACGCCAGCCACGCTGCCGGTCATTTTTACATAGACATCTTCGATACCATTATTAGGCGTGGCCAGGAACAGATCCGCCCAGCCCTGGAACTTGTGCAGGGTGGCCAAAGGAGTGCTGAAGGCTTTCACGCCGTCATCACTGCCCAGTAGTTCGTAACCGATGCCGAGGCCGACCCCTTTTACTTTTGTTCCGAGTTCGAGCATGTAGTATTCGGCATCGTAATCGACGGGATTATCTTTGTAATCACTCTGGGTGGCAGCGGCCGCGGCGACAGTGATGGGACCAAAGGTGCCGCTGTAGTCCACTCCGTATGTTTCAGAGGAGTTTCCCGAGACATTTTCCACGGCATTATCAAAGTCCAGCAGGTAGGCGTAGACGCCAATTTTGTGGCCGGGAGCAGGGGAGAATGATGCGTACAGTGCATGTGAGTCTGAGTCAAAACGGCGTGGCTGGGAGCCGCCGGTATCGGGTCCGAAAATGCGTTCCACATCCCAGATATAGCTGTAATCGAGACTGATTGGTCCGATTGGTAGCTCCAGGCGGAAGGCATCATAAGTCTGTTCGTTCTGACGCCAGCCTACACCGCCGACAAAACGTTGGCCTGCGTGGAGGATACGTTGACGACCGGCAGTGCCGGTGAAGGCATCATTTTTGTATTTCAGGTAAACCTGGTTGATATCCGTGCCATCGGGATCTGCGACGATAGAGTAGTCTGATCCCTTGTGGTTTGATGGAGTGCCGTACTGTTCACTGCCGATCTGGGACACATCATCGATTTCCACCAAACCTGAGAAACCGTTATAGCTTGCTGAGCTCCAGGTGATTCTGGATTTCAGCGTGGACGCTTTTGCAATGTCCTTGCTGTTGTCTTCATCTACATATTCATAGCGGTACCGGAAGGAAAGCTTGGTATCACTTTTGGTGAAAACTTCAGACAAGCTGGTGGCTTCTTCTGCGGTGGCGGCCACAAATGGGTGCGCACCAAGCAAAATAGCCAATGCTGAATATTTTAAAAACGGCTGATTCATAAAAAAATCCTCGAGATTAATCCCCAAACGAAAAACAAAAAAACCCGCACGCCGGATGGAGGCGTGCGGGCTTCGTTACCCAACAGGTGCAATGTCGGTTTTAGCTAAGCATAGAATGTGCCAGTTTTTATAACCATATGATTTATAATGAATAGATGCTTATTGTTTCTCGCTTTCATGCGGGGCTATGGCCGAGAATGGTGCAACTGAAATACCCCTGAGAATGATTTTAGGGCATAAAAAAGCATACACATGGGCGTGTTGGAATATATGTAGAGGCGGCTTGTCTGCAGTATAGAAAGGTGGGCATGCCCTTGACGGGCACGCCTGGTTGGTAAGTTATTTTTTGGTGTCGGCGCCACAATCGCGGTGCATCTCGCGGTACTTGTCGCGCATTTTTCCGCCAGCGGCCTGAGCCTCATCCTTGCTTACCAGGCCATTGCCATCAGCGTCCATGGTGGCGAAATGTGCGCGGCGTTTTTCCAGCATTTGTTGCAGACCTTGTTCGTGCTCTTCCCGGGAAATGTTGCCATCGTTATCAGCATCCATTTTTTCAAACATATGGTGTCCAAAATCATGGCCACCCGGTGGGGGAGACATGGCGTCGGATTCCGCTTGAGCGGCGCCAGCGAAAATCAAAATCAGGCCAGCAATGAAAGTGTAGTTGCGCATGAAATATCCTTTTTTTTCAGGTTACCTAGTCAACCGCTAAAACGAATAACCGGAAGATTGGTTGACTGCTCAAGGTTGCAACCCATCAGAGATTGTTAATGACTACGACTGGTTTTGGCTACTGCTGGTCAAGAATGCGCTCCGCTTCGTCCATCAGGCGGTTCATGCGATGAATAACAGCCAGATAGACATCGTGTGAGGCCATGTCCACCCCGGCTCGGCGGAGAATTTCATAGGGATAATCCGAGCCCCCGGCCCGCAAAATATCCAGGTATTGCTGCTGTGCTTCTTCGCCATCGTTGAGTACGCGGTCCATCAGGTAATAGGCTGCTGAAATAGAGGTGGCGTACTGGTAGACATAAAAATTGCGATAAAAATGTGGCACGTAGGCCCATTCCACGGTGTAGGCATCATCGACCGTCATCACGCCGAGGTCATGTCCAAAATAGCGCTTCAGCAGGTCGCCGTACATGCTGTTGAGTTTGTCACCGGATAGGGCGCCACCCTTTTCCACATGTTCGTGGATGGCCAGCTCAAATTCGGCAAACTGTGTTTGTCGGAAAAAAGTACCACGTAATTGGGACAATTCCTTGAACAGGTAATGCAATCGCTCTTTGTCGGTTTTTGCATTGGTTCTCAGGTACTCGAAGAGTAGTACTTCATTGGCTGTTGAGGCGATCTCGGCAATAAAAGTGGCGTAATCGGACTTGCTGAAAGGCTGATTACGGTTGGCCAGCAGGGAATGCATGGCATGCCCCCACTCGTGGGCAAAGGTGCTGACGGATTCAAAAGTGTCGTCGTAATTGAGCAGCATATAGGGGTGAACATCGTAGGTTGCCCCCATAACATAGGCGCCACTGCGTTTTCCCTGGCTTGGGTAAACGTGCATCCAGTTCTGATTGACGGCCTCGGTAAACGTATTGATGTAATTGGGCCCAAGAGGCTGGAAGGCGGCGATGGTCAGAGCCTTGGTTTCTTCAAGTGTATAGGTGCGCTCCAGGGGAATAACCGAGGGATAAATATCGTAGTAATGGGATTCGTCTAGCCCCAATACGCGTTGGCGCAATATTACCAGACGGTGGAGGCTGTCGAGGTGCTCGTTTACGGTGTCTACCAGTGCGTGGTAGACCGCTTCCGGAATATTGTCCTCGGCCTGAGCTCGCTGCAATGCGGAGTCGTATCCGCGCAGGCGTGCCATTAGCACATCATTTTTTACCTGTCCCTCAAGTGTCAGGCCAAGGGTTTGTCTGTAATTCTGATAGGTCTCCCAGAACTGATCGAATACCAGTTTTCGGTCTTCCCGATTGTCCACTGCCCGGTATTGGCTGTAACCGGAAGGTGTGAGTACCACATCCGTGCCGTCTGAAAGGGTAACCGTTGGCATGGGCATTTCAGCATTGGTCAGAACGTCGTAAACACTGGATGGCGTCTGCATGACGTCAAATGTGGCTGCCAGAATACGCTCCTCTTTATCGCCCAGGGTATAGGGCGACAAGCGCAGGGTTTTTTTAATGTAGTAATCGTAGTCGTCCAGCTTATCTGTGCCGGCCAAAAAGCCGTTGAGCTTTTTCTCGCCAATAGCTATGAGTTCGGGATTGATGAAACTGGTTGCTTCACCCATTTGAGTGAGCAGCATTTGGGCGATGGAGGCGCGTTCCATATATTCAGAATTGCCCAGATCTGTGTCCTTTGCCAAATAGGCGTAGACGTAGAGGCGCAACAAGTCTTTGTAGGCGTTGTTGATGTCGCCGAGACACTGCGCAAGCATGTCGGCGCTGTTGCCGAGCTTTCCTTTGCATTCTCGCAGGGTGGTGATTCTGGCGGCGATATCGTTACGGGCTGCGTCCCAGCTGGCGATGTCGGGATACAGGTCATTCAGGTTCCACACACTACTGGTTTCCGGCACCGCGGGTTGCGTACTTGGGGATGAAGTTTCCGCCTGTAGAGGGGATAAAAAGAATAAAGCCGCTACCAGTGCGGAAAAATATTTCATTTTGATCATTCCGGAATGATTTTTTCTACGGTGCATTGCAGGATTCCATCCATTAAGCGGGCAGTAATTAAGTCGCCGGGAGTGGTGTCGCTAACATGGCGCAAAATCTGCTGCCGTTCGTCCATCACAATAGCATACCCACGTTCCAGGGTATTTAGGGGGCTTACTGCGTTAAGTAGCTGGAGTGACGTTTTCCAGCGATGTTGTTTTTGCTCAAGCTGCTTGCCCATAGCTCTCTGTAGGCGTTCTGACAGAGTGTTGCGTCGTTGCTGTTGACGCTTCAGCTCAATTCCCGGGTGAACAGCACCTAGACGTTTTTCCAGGTGCTGTAACAGCGTCTGGCGCTGCCCGGTGGACATCAGTACTTGTTGCTGCAGGCGCTCACTTAAGTAAGTTAAGCGCCGTTGTTGGTGTCGCAACTGTTCGCCAGGATGACGCAGGCGTTTGCCCAGGCTGTCTGTTCTTTGGCTGGTCGATTGCAGGTGCCGGGTGATGGTTCTCAGCAGCACTTTTTCCAAGTCGCGAAACTGATTGATCAGTTTGCTGCCATCGGGACTCAGCACCTCGGCCGCTGCAGAAGGTGTGGGAGCCCGGTAATCCGCGACGAAATCGGCAATGGTGAAATCCACTTCATGTCCTACGGCACTCACGATGGGGATATGGCTGTTATAGATAGCCCTGGCAACGACTTCTTCATTGAATGGCCAAAGGTCTTCCAATGAGC
>JBFICU010000023.1:0-11043 GCA_041581855.1 Porticoccus sp.
AAAGATCTTTACCTGGCGCTGGCTGCTAAAGTCCCTGGCGCCGATGGCAAATTGATCGACAATCCTTACAAAACCTGGAAGGACGTCAATCCGACTCTGCCTGCAACCAAGATTGAAGTATTGGGCCCTCCCCCGACTTCCGGTACCCGTGACGCATTTGCCGAGTTGGCAATGGAAGGTGGCGCAAAAAGTTTTGCCGACCTGAAAGCGCTGAAGGATGCCAAGGATGAAGGCGAGATCAAATCCCTGATGGCCAAACTGGGTATTCCTGCCAACGCCTTTAACGCGAAGGGTGAAAAGGTATTCCAGGCCGTTGCCCAGGCGGTTCGTGAAGATGGCCCCTATATCGAAGCGGGTGAAAATGACAACCTGATCATTCAGAAGCTGGAAGCCAACCACCATGCCCTGGGTATCTTTGGTTTTTCCTTCCTGGATCAGAACAGCGACAAAGTTCAGGGCTCCATCATTGAAGGTGTTGCTCCCGAGTTCGATACTATTGCTGACAAGTCTTACAGCGTTTCACGCCCATTGTTCTTCTACGTGAAAAAGGCCCACATTGGCGTGATTCCCGGGATTGACGGCTACCTGGCAGAATTCACCGCTGAAAAAGCTTGGGGTGATGATGGTTACCTGGCTGAAAAAGGCATGATTCCTATGCCCGCAGCCCTGCGCACAGAAGTCGGCGCTAATGTGCTCAACCAGAAGCCTATGAGTGCTGATGGCCTTCACTAAGCTTCTCACCAAATTAAAAGTGGCTTCTCCCACGAGCTGTTATAGACTCGGGCCTGACGAAAGTCAGGCCCTGTTTTTTTAAAAGTAACCAGAAATCTTGTCGGGAACACAGTCATGCAAACAGCGAATCTCCTGATTGTACTGCTCGCCTTGAGTACTGTGGCCTACCTCATGGCTCACAGTCGTTCGGTTGCCCTAGCGCGACCCCTTGGCGGCATACGGCATCTGCATTCACTGCCCTTTTTCTATGGCATGCGCGCTTCCATCTGGTGTGCGTTGCCTTCCATTGTGCTGTTGGCGTTGTGGTTGATGTTTGATGAACCAGTGATCAGCATGGTGTTGCTGGACGGTTTACCGGCGTCCCACCAACCGGCATCAGCCGCAGATTACAATTTATTGTTAAACAGTATTGAAAACCTGGCCAGTGGCGCCCTCAGTAAAGAGGGTGCCGATCCGGTGTTGCTGGCGGCGGCAGAAAAACTTAACAGCTTGCGTAATACGGGCCAGCTTCTGGTGACCGCTGTGGTGCTGTCGCTGGGCGTACTCGGTCTGGGTTGGGGCTGGGTAAAGGTCTCGCCACAATTAAGAGCCCGTCAGCAGGTAGAGCGGGTATTCAAGAGTCTGTTGCTGGCCTGTGCCTGTGTGGCAATTCTCACCACTCTGGGTATCCTGCTGTCTGTTTTGTTTGAATCCCTGCGCTTTTTCCAAGCTATTCCTGTGACGGACTTTTTGTTTGGCACTGAGTGGAGCCCACAAATGGCCATTCGGCCCGACCAGGTGGGTTCATCTGGCAGTTTTGGTGCCATTCCCCTGTTTGTGGGGACATTATTAATTTCCACGATTGCGATGATCGTGGCGGTGCCGGTGGGGCTAATGTCGGCGCTGTACCTGGCGGAGTACGCTTCACCCAGATTTCGCAACCTGGCCAAACCCACCCTTGAGATTCTCGCGGGTATTCCTACTGTTGTGTACGGCTTTTTTGCCGCCCTGACAGTAGCACCTTTCATGCGCGAGACCGGCGAAAGCATGGGCTTGGTCGTGTCTTCCGAGAGCGCCCTGGCCGCTGGTTTGGTGATGGGTGTGATGATTATCCCATTTATCTCTTCATTGGCCGATGACGTGATCAATGCCGTACCACAAAGCATGCGGGATGGTTCGCTGGGGCTAGGTGCCACGAAATCTGAGACCATCAAGCAGGTGATTTTCCCAGCAGCTCTGCCGGGCATTGTCGGCGGCGTGTTATTGGCGGTTTCACGGGCCATTGGTGAAACCATGATCGTCGTGATGGCGGCTGGTTTGGCGGCCAAAATGACCGTCAACCCGCTGGAGACTGTCACCACAGTCACCGTGCAGATCGTCACCTTGCTGGTGGGCGACCAGGAATTTGATAGCCCCAAGACCCTGGCCGCGTTTGCCCTTGGGTTGATGCTGTTTCTTGTGACCTTGGTTCTGAACTTCATCGCCCTGCGCGTCGTTAAAAAATACCGGGAACAATATGACTGAGTCCAAGCAATCTCACGCAGCCATTATTCAGCGCAGCCTGGCCCGTCGCTATCGGGCAGAAAAGCGCTTTCGCGCCTATGGCTTGATGGCGATCACCTTTGGCCTGTTGTGCGTGGCGGTGTTGTTTACAGACATCATCAGTAAAGGCTACAGGGCCTTTTTGCAGACATCGATCCAACTGGAGATTGTCTATGATGCCGATGTGCTTGGTATCAGTGACCTGAACAACAAGCAACAGGTGGCGTTGGCAGACTTCCAGGGCTTGGTGAAGAAAAGTCTGCAGGCACGGTTTCCTGATGTTACCGGCAGAAAAGAAAAACGAGATCTTGTTTCCCTGGTCAGCAGTGGTGCGGGCTATGATTTGCGGGATCGCCTGTTGGCTAATCCGCAACTGTTGGGTAACAAAGAAACCCTGTGGCTTAGCGCTGACGATGATATCGATACCTATTACAAAAGTATGGGCGATAAAGACGGTGCTTTTACCGGCCGCACCAGTGACTTACGCCAGGGTTGGATTGAAACGCTGAAGCAGGGCGGAGATATCAAGCTGGGCCTCAATAAGGTGTTCTTCACCCACGGGGACTCTCGTGAGCCGGAACAGGCTGGCATCTGGGGCGCGGCGATGGGGTCACTCTTTACCTTGGCGGTCACCATCACGCTGTCCTTTCCCATCGGCGTGGCGGCAGCGGTTTATCTTGAAGAGTTTGCCCCGCGTAATCGCTGGACCGACCTGATCGAAGTGAACATCAATAATCTGGCGGCCGTTCCATCCATAATTTTCGGTCTGCTCGGCTTGGCAATCTTCATCAATTTCTTTCACGTGCCACGCTCGGTGCCCCTGGTCGGCGGCCTGGTACTGACCTTGATGACGCTGCCTACCATCATTATTTCCGGTCGCGCGGCCATCAAGGCAGTCCCCCCTTCCATTCGAGAGGCGGCCATAGGTGTGGGCGCCTCCCCTATGCAGGTGGTGTTGCACCATGTGCTGCCACTGGCCATGCCAGGCATGCTCACTGGCGCGATTATCGGTATGGCTCAGGCGCTGGGTGAAACAGCGCCCTTGCTGATGATCGGCATGGTTGCCTTTATTGTGGATATTCCGGCCGGTTTTACGGATCCGGCCACGGTGCTGCCGGTACAGATTTTCCTCTGGGCTGACAGCCCGGAGCGGGCCTTTGTGGAAAAGACGTCCGCGGCGATTATGGTATTGCTGGCGTTCCTGATCATGATGAACACACTGGCGGTGGTGTTGCGTAAACGCCTCGAGCGACGCTGGTAACCTTTTTAGGACAGGTTGATAATGGTGAACAAATTGGTAACGGATACAGCAGCAATGCTTGAGGAAAAGACAGGTTCCCGCAATGCCGTGGTCCATTCCACGGCCTATCCGGAACAGGCAACCGGCTCTCCCTTCGTGAAAAATCCAAAAATGTCCATGCGTAATGTGGACGTGTTTTATGGTGAGAAGCAGGCGATTTTTAATGTCAACGTAGACATTGGCCAGAATGAGGTGATTGCCATGATCGGGCCTTCCGGTTGTGGTAAATCGACGTTTTTACGCAGTATCAATCGCATGAATGACACCGTGGACAGCTGCCGAGTCACAGGCGACTTAACCCTTGATGGCGAGGACATCTACTCGGCGAAAATGGACCCTGTGGCGCTGCGGGCCCGGGTGGGGATGGTGTTCCAGAAACCCAACCCGTTTCCCAAGTCCATCTACGATAATGTTTCCTATGGCCCACGGCTGCACGGACTTGCCAGTCGCCGTGCCGAACTGGATGATATTGTTGAGATGAGCCTGCATCGTGCTGGGCTGTGGGAAGAGGTCAAGGACCGGTTGGATCAGCCGGGTACGGGACTTTCCGGCGGTCAGCAACAGCGCCTGTGTATTGCCAGGGCCATTGCGATCAGTCCAGAAGTGATCCTGATGGACGAACCCTGCTCGGCGCTGGATCCGATTGCTACCGCCAAGATTGAAGAGCTGATTGCAGAATTGTCGGAAAATTACACGATTGCTATTGTGACGCACTCCATGCAGCAGGCCGCCCGGGTTTCTCACCGTACGGCCTATTTCCACTTGGGCCACCTGGTGGAAGTGAACGATACGGAGAAAGTCTTTACTGCCCCGGAACACGAACTGACTGAAGCCTATATCACCGGACGCTTTGGTTAACAGGAGCCTTTGATGGACAAGTTAAATCTGGATCAGCACATTTCCAGGCAATTCAACGAAGATCTGGAAGAAATCAAAACCAGCATGCTCGAAATGGGCGGCCTGGTGGAAATGCAGGTGGGTGATGCCATTCGCGCCCTGGAAGATGCCGACAGTGGTCTGGCTGAAAAAGTCATCGAAGTGGAGTCTCGCATCGATGAAATGGAAATGGACATCGACGAGACCTGCACCACACTGATTGCGCGCCGCCAGCCAGCGGCCAGCGATTTGCGTCTGGTCACCGCGGTATCCAAAGCGATCCGTGATCTGGAGCGCATCGGTGACGAAGCCCAGAAAATCGCCAAGATGGCTATTCATTTGGCCGAGGAGGGTGTTGCTCCGCGCGGTTATACAGAAGTACGACATATCGGCAATTGCGTGCGCAAGATGCTTAATGACTCCCTGGATGCTTTCTCGCGTTTTGATGCCGAGGCTGCCATCGCCACAATGAAGGATGATCGACAGGTGGACATGGATTACAAATCCGCCCTGCGGGAAATGATTACCTACATGATGGAAGATCCGCGCAGTATTTCCCGCTCCATGAATATCCTTTGGGCGCTGCGCTCACTGGAGCGAATTGGCGACCATGCCAAGAACATTTGTGAGCACGTGGTTTACCTGGTACAGGGACGAGATATTCGCCACCGCAAGCTGGATGGAGACAGTTGATAAGCGGCCTCGAAGTCAAAAAAACCGGATAATCTATCCGGTTTTTTTGTGCCCGAATTGGACGTAAACTTAAAGCTCCCTTCTTGCCACTGAAGTTTCCGGAGATCACCCTTGAAAGAACTGTTCGAGAAAAATGTTGCCTGGGCCAAATCCATGAAACAGGCTGACCCAACCTTTTTTGAACGCCTTTGCAAACAGCAGGCCCCTGAGTTTCTCTGGATAGGCTGCTCCGACAGTCGTGTCCCGGCGAACGAGATTGTTGGCCTGATGCCCGGTGAACTGTTCGTGCATCGCAACGTCGCTAACATGGTGGTGCACAGTGATCTTAACTGCCTTTCAGTCATGCAGTATGCGGTGGAATATCTCAAGGTCAAGCATGTGATAGTGTGCGGTCACTATGGCTGTGGTGGTGTAAAAGCCGCGGTAGAGAAAGAAAATCTTGGGTTGATTGACCATTGGTTGCTGAATGTCCAGGACGTGCAGTATATCCACCAGGCCTATCTCACAGAGGGCTGCAACAAAGACAAAGTAATCGATGAAGTCTGTGAATTGAATGTCATTGAGCAGGTAGTTAACGTCTGTAAAACCAACATCATCCGAGATGCCTGGGCGCGGGGACAGGACCTCACAGTACACGGCTGGATCTACAGTATTGCCGATGGTTTGTTGCGGGATCTGGAAGTGAATATCACTTGCCGCGACGAAATTCGCAGTATCTATCACGCGGCAGCAGAAAAGATTAAAAGACGTTATGCTGAGTTAACTTAGACAGCGCCCGCTCTTTACCTGAGGATAGCAGTACATGAGCAAGACTAACGCTCCAGTTTTATTAACCATGGACGGTGCCGTTGCCCGCATCCTTCTCAATAATCCCGCCAAACACAATTCCCTCACGGCTGCGGGCATCGATCTGTTTATCGAGTGCTTGAATCAAGTCGAGGCCAACCGCGATATCCGCGTCCTGATCATTACAGGTCAGGGAGAAAAAACCTTCTGCGCTGGCGCCTCATTGGAAGAGATGTCTTCCGGTGACATGACGGGAGAAAAATTCGAGACACTGACCGACCGGGTAGCGGCCATGCCCATGCCGGTGATTTGTGCACTCAATGGCAGTGTCTACGGTGGTGGTTCGGAAGTGGCGCTATGTTGTGATTTCCGTCTTGGCGTTTACGGTATGCGTCTCAAGGTGCCGGCGGCGGAAATCGGTCTCTGCTATCCACCCAATGGTATTCGCCGCTACGTGAAGAGGCTTGGTGTTAGCACCGCCAAGCGTATTCTGGTCGCTGCAGAAGTATTGGATTCGGAAATGTTGTTGCGGGTGGGCTATCTGACTCACTTGGTGCTTCAGGATGAGCTTGAAGTTGAAACGATGAAACTGGTGGAAACGTTGCTGCCTTTGGCGCCCCGAACGGTAGCGGCCATGAAGCAACTCTGTGACCAGATGGCTGATGGCAATCTCGACTTCGCAAAGGCCTTGGCACAGACGCAGCGTTGCCACACATCTGGCGACCTGAAGGAAGGTCTACTGGCGCGCCGGGAAAACCGCGAACCGAATTTTAGTCGCCGCTAGTCATCCGGCAGGCCAAACAGCAACGTATTGCCACCCCGCGCAACGATGTTCTCGGTGCGGGTTTTTTCGGTGGCAAAGGCGTTCAGGTAGTGTGGCCCGCCAGCCTTGGGTCCGGTGCCGGAGAGTCCGCAACCACCAAACGGCTGACAGCCCACCACCGCTCCCACCATATTGCGATTGATATAGGTATTCCCTATCCGGGTGCGCTGGAATACATAGTCCGCGAATCCCCGAATACGGCTGTGAATGCCCAGGGTCAGGCCGTAACCACTGCGGTTGATCTGTTTGATCACCTCGTCCAAGCGGCCAGCCTGATAGCGGATCACATGCAGGACGGGCCCGAACACTTCTTCCGGCAGTTGCGCCAGACTGTCGATCTCAAAAATATGCGGACCGACAAACCAGCCGTTCAGGGATTCAGGTGGGTCCAGCTTAGCCAGCAATTTACCCTCCACCGTCATGCGCTCGATATGCTTCAGCAGGTTTTTCTGTGCATGTTCTCCGATAACCGGGCCGATATCCGTAGCCAGCAGTGCCGGATCACCGAGCCGGAGGGATTGCAGTGCGCCGGTCAGGGTGTGTAGCAGGCCATCGGCAATATCGTCCTGGACAAACAGTACACGCAAAGCGGAGCAGCGTTGCCCGGCGCTAAGGAAGGCGGAGCGAATCACATCGTCCACCACCTGTTCGGGCAGGGCGGTGGAATCCACCAGCATCACATTCTGACCACCGGTTTCGGCGATCAGCGGCACAATTGGGCCAGGGCGCTCCGCCAGTTGGCGTTGGATGGTGCGGGCTGTGGCGGTGGAGCCGGTGAAGGCCACTCCGGCAATGCGCGTATCCGTTAGCAGGCATTTCCCAAGCGTTGCACCGCGCCCGGGCAAGAGTTGGAGTACATCGGGCGGAATCCCGGCCCGATACAATAACTGTGTGGCGAACGTTGCCACCAAAGGTGTCTGTGCCGCCGGTTTGGCGATCACCGTATTGCCTGCCGCGAGCGCCGCTACTACCTGACCGGTGAAAATCGCCAGTGGGAAATTCCAAGGGCTGATGCAGAGGAAAACCCCTCTGCCGTGCAGGCTGAGGCGGTTGTCCTCTCCGGTTGGACCGGGAAGTACATGGTCGTCGCTAAAAAGCCGATGTGCTTGTATGGCGTAGTAGTGGCAGAAGTCGATGGCCTCTCGCACTTCGGATAGCGCATCGGCAAGTGTGCGGCCGCCCTCGGCGACTATCATCGCCATCAGTGTGGGCAATTCGCGAGTCAACTCCTCAGCAACCTGTTCCAGCAACTTGGCACGGGCCGAACCGCCAAGATGATCCCAGCGCCATTGTGCGGCGCTGGCGACATCCAGGGCGGCACTCACATCAGCTGTATCAGCGGTGCTGACAGTGCCGACCGGCTGATGGTCGATGGGGGACAAAACCGGCTGTGGGTTCCCCATACGCAGTGCTCCATTCACCAGCGGCCCCGCCTGCCAGTCTTGTGTTCTGGCCGCAGCCATCTGGATTAACAGTGATTCCACTTCGAGGGGGTTATTCAGGTCGATACCGGGAGCATTGTCACGATTTTCACCGGCAGCACGGTACAAATTGCCGGGTGTGGGAATATGGTGGTGGCGTCGTTCCGCCGAGGCGGTGACCTGTGGCAACAGCGGTTGTACCAGTGTTTCTACTGGGGTGTTCTCATCCAGCAGTCGATTGACGAAGGAGCTGTTAGCGCCATTTTCCAATAACCGCCGCACCAGATAGGGCAGTAGCTCCCGGTGTTGGCCCACTGGCGCATAGACACGTACCGGGGGCATCTGTCCGCCCTTTTGGGCATAGTGCTGTTGCAGTTGTTCGTAGAGCAGTTCACCCATGCCGTGCAGCCGTTGCAACTCAAAGGCGGAATCGCCGGCGAGTTGCAGTAAAGAGGCAACGGTCTGGGCATTGTGGGTAGCGAACTGTGGAGAAATTCTGGTCGGAGCAGAAAGCAGCAGTTTGGCGCAGTGCAGGTAGCACAGATCGGTATTCACCTTGCGGGTAAACACCGGGTAATCCGCCAGACCCAGTTCCTGGGCCAGTTTGATTTCGCTGTCCCAATAGGCGCCTTTCACCAGCCGTACCATCAGGCGGTGACCAGTGTCTTCCGCTAGTGCCAACAACCATCGTGCTACGAGTGGGGCGCGCTTCTGGTAAGCCTGCAACACAAAGCCCAGCCCTCGCCAGTCCTTGAGTGCCGGTTCGCGGGCCAAGGATTCGAAAATATCCAGCGACAAATCGAGCCGTGCGGCCTCTTCCGCATCAATGCTGAGACCAATGTTGTGTTCGCTGGCGGCGATTGCCAGGGTGCGGATACGTGACAACAGTTCCGTCATCACCGTTTCCCGCTGGCTGTATTGATAGCGAGGATGCAAGGCAGAGAGCTTCACCGAGATGCCGTCGGCGGTTTCAACCGATGGTGCAGGGTTGGTGCTGCCGATCATGCGTATGGCCTCAGCGTAGGCCTCAAAATAACGGACGGCATCTTCTTCGGTACGCGCGCCCTCGCCGAGCATATCAAAGGAGAAGGTCGTCCCTTTGGGAAGCTCTTCATGGCCACGCGTCATGGCCTCTGGCAGAGTGCGGCCCATCACGTACTGGCTGCCCATAATGCGCATGGCCTGCATCATTGCCTTGCGCACTACCGGTTCGCCGAGGCGGTTCACCAGGCGTTTGATCCAGCCGGGAGTGTCCTCGGTGATGTCCTTATCCAGCGGTAAAACCTCGCCGGTGAGCATGAGTCCCCATACCGAAGCATTGACGAACAGCGATTCCGAGCGTCCACGGTGGCTGGCCCAATCCCCCTCACAGATTTTCTCGGAGATCAATTTATCGGCGGTAGCATCGTCCGGTATTCGCAACAGCGCTTCCGCCAGGCACATCAACGCAATGCCCTCGCGGTTGGACAAGCCAAATTCCTGCAGGAATGATTCCAGTGTTCCTGCCCGCTGCCGGTTCCTGCGGCAGGCGGATACCAGTTCACGGCCAAGCTGCAGTGACAATTGCTGTTGTGCGTCATTCAGTAAGGGTGCTGAAAGTAACTGCTCCACACAAAGCTTTTCATCCGCGCAGGTGGCTTGTCGGATTTGGACTCTAAGGTCGTTCAGTGACATGGAGATCCTGTTAGGAAAGTGATCACTGAGCTAAGTATGGGACGGGTTTTGCTAGTAATCGAATGGCTTCACTCTGCTCAATCCGTCGATCGGGGACATTTTGTTGAGCAGAAACTGCCAGTCGTCGCCCATATCTTCCACCGTCACGCTGAATAGAATCGGCAGCCTTGAAGGCAACCTGAGGCCGTTTCAGCACATGAACGGACAAATAAAATTATATTTCAGCTAATTAGATTGGAATATTGATGTTGTTAAACACAATGTCATTGTATGAACCAGTAAGTTTTGATTATTTAACTTGTTGATTTATAGACTTTTTGGTTATTTGTTTTACAGGGATTGTCCTTCGGTTAGCATAAAAACGGGGACAGTTGCGCCCTTCATAATATTCGTTCTTGTCATAAATTTGCTAAATAGTGCACAAAAAACAACCAGCTACTGATCATTCTGTGATCAATTTCAACCCTGTAACGCTCTTTACTTTCCCGTTGGTCAATTTATGACCATCATTTGACTGAGCGCGATGGGACCATTATCGTGCGTCCTGTCTGGAGATTGGTTGTTAGTTGTCGGTCAGGCAGGGAGATTGCAGGTACAAAACATAACAACTAAATGCACAGGGAATACCGCTCCAACTTTTGTCTTGTTGGGTCTGTGTGTGAATAACCGCAATCGAGCACATCTGTTAGTTTCTCATCGCTAAACCACCGCTTTACCGGGTGAACAACATGACATACGCGAAGGCCTGCGAGCAGGCTTTACAGGATTCGTGCGTGCTTTTTGCAGGCAAGGTGAGGCTCCGCTAACTAGTGTTGAGTCTCATCAAGCACGCGGTGTCGGTATGACGATTTGATACGAAGTACCGGCAGAGGGTGATGTGGCTGCGTGGGCATTATCTGACAGGAAGGTCAACAGGACAGGGACGACACAAAAAGAAATGGGTGGCCAAGGAGCGCCAGTGGAACAGGGAAGGCAAAAGGGATCGGGGGGGCTGGACAGGCCTCCCTCTTGCTGGGAACAACGAGAAACAGCCGGCAAGGAAAAAGAACAATTGGTAGCAGAAGGAGACGTACCAAAAAAATTGATGAAACAGATTTAATGAATGGGGCAATTCATGACACGTTTACTCGACCTATGTATAGGTTGGGCGGGCCACTTAGGGCCTGCAAAACCGAGACGATTCACACAGATCCTACGAACGGGTTTACTGGTGCTGC
>JBFICU010000024.1:0-10962 GCA_041581855.1 Porticoccus sp.
CTGGTGATTGTGCCCCGCTCCAATCGTATCGATATGGATGGGTTGATGAACCACCTGTTCGCCACCACCGATCTGGAAAAGAGCTACCGCATCAACCTCAACATGATCGGCATTGATGGCCGACCTGAGGTCAAACCACTCAACAAGATTCTTACCGAGTGGCTCAGTTACCGAACAGAAACGGTGCGCCGCCGACTCCAGTATCGCCTCGACAAGGTGGATCACCGCCTGCATCTGTTGGAGGGATTGCTGATTGCATTCCTCAATATTGATGAGGTGATCCGCATTATTCGCAGTGAAGACGAGCCCAAGCCGGTGTTGATTCAGCGCTTTGGCCTCAGTGATATCCAGGCGGAATACATTCTCGATACCAAATTGCGGCAACTGGCCCGGTTGGAGGAGGTGCGCATTCGGGCCGAGCAGGAAGAGCTGGCTGCAGAAAAGGCCGAACTGGAAAAAATTCTCGGTTCGGCCAAGCGTCTTAAAACCCTCGTGCGCACAGAGTTGCTGGCAGTAGCCGAGGAATTTGGCGATGAACGACGCTCACCCCTGACAGCAAGGGAGGAGGCGCGAGCATTCTCTGAAACAGAATTGCTGGTATCTGAACCGGTGACGGTGGTGCTATCGGAGAAAGGCTGGATTCGTGCCGCTAAGGGGCATGATATCGATCCGACCTCTCTCAGCTACAAAAGTGGCGATAAGTACCTTTGCGCGGCAAAGGGGCGCAGCAATCAGAATACCATTCTGCTGGACTCCACCGGTCGCACCTATTCCCTTGCCTCCCACAACCTGCCCTCTGCGCGGGGTCAGGGCGAGCCGGTGACCGGGCGCCTCAATCCCCCGTCAGGGGCAAGTTTTATCGCTGCGATGATGGGGGACGACCGACAACAGCTCTTGATGGCTACCGATGCCGGGTATGGATTTGTTGCCACACTGGAAGATCTGCAGAGTAAAAACCGAGCTGGCAAAAATGCTTTGTCTATCCCCAAGGGTGGGCGGGTGTTGAAGCCGGTCTCCATTACCGAATCAGAGGGTAGTCTGGTGGTGGCAGTGAGCAACGAAGGCCGCATGCTGGTTTTCCCGTTGACCGAGCTGCCCAGGCTGGCTCGTGGCAAGGGCAACAAGATCATCAGTATTCCTTCTTCGCGGTTGCAGTCTAGAGAGGAGTTTATGCTGGCAGTGGCGGTCGTTACCCCTGGTCAGCAGTTGCTGGTGCATTCAGGCAAGCGCTACCTCAATCTGAAAATAGCTGATCTGGAGCATTATCGGGGTGAGCGCGGCAGGCGTGGCAACAAGTTGCCGCGGGGCTTTCAGAAGGTAGATCGCGTTGAAGTGGCTGGTGCTGATTGATGTCTATGCCGTGATATCGTGCGGTGGTCAAAGATGTTTACTGGGAAAACGCTTTTCAATATAGTGAAAAGCCATTGGTCTATCAGGCTAACTAATAATACAACCGTGAGGATAAACGGATGGATAACAAGGTATTACTGATTATAGCTTCACTGCTGCTGCCGCCACTGGCCGTCTTCCTGAAAAAGGGTGCCGGTAAGGATCTGGTTATCAATATTGTGCTGTGTTTGTTTTTTTGGGTCCCGGGCATCATTCACGCACTTTGGGTTTCATTGAACTAATCAGTGAGGTTCGCTCTCTGTGTGGGCTCAAACATCCAGCAGTTTTGAGCCCACAGGAAAGGCCCGGGTAGTTATAAATTCAAGGAGAAGGTAATGGAAACGGCGGGAAATATTATTCTGTACTACGGCTTCAAGCTTTTGATGGCGGGCGTGATCCTCTTTGCGGGGAAATATTTGGCCAAATGGTTGAGCCACACGGTTGAAGCGCTCCTTCGCAAGCGCGAAATGGATGTTGCGATCCAGCATTTCGTCGCGGCGCTGGTTTACTACGCCCTGTTGGTGTTCGTTTGTATAGCGGCGTTGGGACAACTGGGTATTCAGACGGCTTCATTTGTGGCGGTGGTCGGTGCCGCTGGCCTGGCTGTCGGTTTGGCGCTGCAAGGGTCGTTGGCCAATTTTGCCGCCGGCGTATTGATCCTGATTTTCAAGCCCTTCCAGTTGGGTGATTTTGTTGAGGTGGCTGGCGTGGCTGGCGTAGTCTCAAAAATCCTGGTGTTCACCACAGAACTCAATACCGGCGATAACAAGCGTGTCATCATCCCCAATGGCCAGGTGATGGGCGGCACCATTACCAATTTCTCTGCCAACGATACTCGCCGCGTAGACCTGATTTTTGGCATCAGTTATGGCGATGATATCGATAAAGCAAAGCAGTTGCTGGACGAAGTGGTTAATGCTGACGCACGGGTCCTGAAGGACCCCGAGCCAACTATTGCCGTGGTTGAACTGGCGGACAGCAGTGTCAATTTTGTGGTGCGTCCGTGGGTCAACAAGGCCGATTACTGGGGTGTGTATTTTGGTTTGACCGAGGCGGTCAAGAAACGCTTCGATCAGGAAGGCGTTTCCATTCCGTTCCCGCAAACCGATGTACATCTACATAAAGTAGCCGAGATTGGCTGAAAACCAGATTAAAACCAAGGCCCCCTCTGTGGGGCCTTTTTTATCCTTTCTGACAAAATAATAAAGGGGCCAATGATGGGTATTATTTCATGGATTATTCTAGGGCTGATTGCGGGCATGCTGGCAAAGTGGGTCATGCCGGGTAGGGACGGGGGTGGTTTTATCGTGACCGCATTACTCGGTATCGCTGGCGCTTTTGTCGGTGGCTGGGTTGGCTCTTTACTCGGCTTTGGTAGCCGGGGCGGCTTTAGCCTGGGCAGCATTGCTACGGCGACGGTTGGAGCCATTCTGATTTTGTTTGTCTACAGGCAGATCAAAAGTAAGGGCTCTGCTGAATAATTGAGGCAGATCAATGATGCGGGCTTATCCTGAAAGCGGTGATCAGGCGCTGTGCTAGACTTTGATGATATCGGCGGGCAACCATATCTATGGAGAAATGAAATGAAAAAGCTGACTATTGCTATAAGTGCAATTGTTCTCGGACTGAGTGCTTCTTCCCTGGTTATTGCCAAGCAGCCGGATGGCGCTGGCAACAAAGGTGCTATGAAGGATGCCCCCATGATGAAAGACATGGAGCGCACCCGTGATATGGAGATGGACCGCGAGATGCGCGAAGAACATCGACGTACGCGTGATGAGAACATGGATGATCATGAGTCAATGCGTGATCGGGAAATGAAGAAGGACCGTGAGATGCGCGAAGAGCATCAACGTATGCGCGATGAGGATATGGACGACCATGAGCCGATGCGAGAGCGTGATATGGAAATGAAGAAGGACATGGAGAAACAGCGGGAGATGAAGTCCGAGCAAGAGCGCAAGGAACTTGGCAAAGGCTCAGAGCAGGGCCAGGAAATGCGCGAAGAGCACAGCCGTAAATGGTGGCGCTTCTGGGAGTAAATCAAATTTATCGCCATAAAAAACGCAGCCAATGGCTGCGTTTTTTATGGCTGCTGCTGATGGGCTGCCACTAGCGATTGCGGTCGAAGCGCCGGCGGCGACGGTAGGGGAACACATCGACAATTTTGCCGTTGCGGATCTGCTCCTGCAGTCCCCACCAGAATTCTACATCGTAGATATCCCCGTGCATTTCCTCAAACGCTTTCCTTGCTCCCGGGTTGCCGGAGAAGAACAGACGGAATTCTTCCGGGAACACATCGTTGGCCGCCACCGTATACCACGGCCGGGAGGACATTTCCTGTTCTTCGGTCTGCGGTTCGGGGATGCGGCGGAAATTGCAATCGGTGAGCGGGCAGATTTCGTCGTAATCGTAGAACACCACCCGCTTGTGGCGGGTGACGCCGAAGTTTTTCAGCAGCATGTCACCGGGGAAGATGTTGGCGGCGGCCAGCTGCTTAATGGCGTTGCCATATTCCTCCATGACGCCGCGAGTATCTTCTTCCGACGCCGTCTGCAGGAACAGGTTGAGGGGTGTCATGCGCCGCTCGGTGTAGAGGTGCTTGATGATCAGGCGGTCGCCTTCGATGTGCAGCAGCGACGGAGCCACTTTTTGCAATTCCTTCATTAACTCGTTGGAGAAGCGGCTCAGTGGAAAGGAGAAATTGGCAAATTCCTGGGTGTCCGCCATTCGTCCAATGCGGTCGTGGCGGGACACCAAGCTGTACTTGCTGCGCACGATCTCGTGGGTCACTTCTTTCGGTGGATCGAACTTGTCCTTGATGATCTTGATCACGATATCGTAGGACGGCAGCATGAACACCGACATCACCATGCCTTTTATGCCCGGTGCGATCACAAACTTGTCCTGGGAATTGCGCAGGTGACTGACAAACTCCCGGTAGAACTCGGTCTTGGCATGTTTTGGGAAGCCGATGGAGGCGTACACCTCATTGTCACCCTTGTGGGGCATCAACTGCTTCAGGAAATGCAGGTACAGGTAAGGCAACGACGCATCCACCATGAAGTAGGTCCGGGTGAAACTGAACACCACGCTCATCTCTTCGCGGTTGAGGATGGCGGTATCCACAAACAGCCCCCCTTTTTCATTGTTGAGCACGGGCAGCACGATCGGAAAAAAGCGGTCGCCATCGACGATGCGGCCGATAATGTAGGCGGCCTTGCTGCGGTAAAACACCGACTCAAGAATATCGAATTTGAGCGCTGCCACGCCGGATTTGAGGTGGGGGCGCACCTGCTCGTCAAATTCCTGAGCAATGGCGCAGGCATCCCGGTCCAGATTTTCCCAAGGGATGGAGAATTCCGCATCCAGCAGGATCTGCTCGAAAATCCCTTCAGTGGCTTCGCTGCCTTCATAGCGCACATAGATACTGTATTCCGCTTCCGGAATCGAGGCCATCTGTGACGACAGCACGTAGATCAGGTCATCATCGATTTTGTCGTGGTCGTTGATATAGCCAAATACCGAGTTAAAGAAAGTCTCGGCAATCTCATAGTTGGGAAAGTTGAACACCAGCTGGGTATAAACCGCCTTGGCCTGGCGCCACAGCTCCAGGTCGGTGATGTCCTTGTTGGTAACGGTGGCCAGCAATTCCGATACCTGGCGTACCTTGCCTTTATACAATTCCAGCCGGTCGACGTTCGCTCGCTGTACGGCGTGCCAGTCGGCTTTTTCGAAGCGCGCCTTGGCACCCAGCGTCATGTTCAGGTAGTCGGCAAAGTAACTGCGAAAACCGTTCAGGATGGTTTTCGACATCCTTCTGGCGGTGCTGTTACGAAAGAAAACAGGGTCAGAGAAGGTCATGGGCTGATCCAGTCATTAGTCATCCAGCTTCAATGTAGACTTCAAATCCGCCAGACGTTGACGGGATTCCGCTCTGCTCAGGGGGGGCTTTTCAAGGGTGTCGTCAGCGGGATTTGGCAATGCCAAATGTTCACCTCGGGCCACTTCGCGACTGAGACGCCGATAGTGCTCCAGAAATACCGGGTAACTGCTGGTTTCGGGTTCATTGGCGAGCCGGTACCAGCCAGTTTCCAGCCCTGCGTGGTACACCAGTGGGTGAGACCATTGAAAGCGGGCTTTGGGGGATGGGGCATTACAGGCTTCCAGATAAGCTTCCCTGGGGCTGGGGAGGCCATGGCCGTCATGGCATGACTCGCAGCATTGCATCATCCGGTTGAGCGTGGGGAGATAGTCTGATGTCTCAATAACCCGTTTAGCGCCGAGCAAAATCTGTTCGCTGCTGAAATGGCCAAGCGCATCCAGCCACAGTCGCTTGACCTGGTTGAGTAGCTCGGTGTCAGCATAAGCGCTGTAGAACTGGTTATGGTAGTTCAGTCGGAACAGGGCAAAAACCTGGTTGATGGTATCAACCAGGTGGGTTGCTCTCTCAGGTGCTGGCCCAGCTGCGGTCGCTGATTTCGTCGATGAGGGCGCGATGTCGCGTACTGCCTGATCGATGAGGTCGTTGCTGTTGTCCATGATTTGTATCCTGGCTGTTGGCCGTTTGCTGTCGGGACCACTCCCGTTTTACCTGTTGCAGGAACTTGGTGTTCCATGAGCCGAAAAGCTGGCCACTGTCGCGCCAGTAGAGCACAAACTCTGGCACCAGCCGTTCGGCAAAAGCGCGCGGGATGTTGGCCAGAGTCAGCACCTCGAACAATTCTTCACTGGGTTGCCAGTCAGAGCACAGTGGTCGGGGCAGGGTGTCGTGTTCCATGGCACTAGTAAAGCGAGCCCATTGGCGTTTCACATGCATGATAAAGCGTGAATTCCAGGTGCTGGCGCTTTCGCCTCGCTCCATCCAGTAGAGTACGAACTCGGGGATGGCATCCTCGACAAAGTTGCCATTAATGCCCGCCTGCCGGGTGAGAATATCAAAGGCATCTCGCGAAGGCTGCCAGTCCCGATTCATGGTCGTTTCCTGGCCGCGCCTGGCGTCTTCGGTCTGTTGTTCCCGCCAAAGGCGCAGTACATGTTTGATAAATCGAGATCCCCAGCTGTAGCGGGGTTCGCCACGCTCCGTCCAATAGGTGACAAATTCGGGGATCTGCGCCGAGCAAAATTCCGCGGGGATATTGTATTGGGCCAATTGTCGCATCACATCCAGTTCCGGTTGCCAGTCCGGAGAAATGGCTCGGCTGGCCGGGCGCGCTACTGGCACTATTGCCGGAGTGGGTGCGCTGATGGTGCGACCATCACGCTCGTTGAAGGCAAAACGCAGCTCCTGGCTTTCTATTAGTGGGGCTGAGGCAATGAGTAAAATGCCTTTGTCTCGCAAGCTGCTGGCAATGCGTTGCATGTCTTCAAGGCGCCAGAACGGCATGAGTTTCAGTAGCTGATCCGGGTTGGTCGTCAGCCAGCTGTAACCCCCCTGATGTTCCTGGTGGCCATGGCACATGAGTTCGTTCAATGCCTGGAGTAATACCGCCTCCTCCAGACCAATTGTGGCGGCCAGCGAAGGAGATATAACCAGCGGTTTTTCAGGAATCAGCGACATGCGGACACTCTATCAGAAAGCGCCTGGCAAGTTTAGACGGCACCGCACTGAGATGTTGTTTTGTATTAGCGTTAAACGTCAGTAGAATTCCGCGCCAAGAACAACAACAATATGAATTAGTTGGTCGCGTATGAAGCAACGGAGATATTCTGTTCCAGGGATCGGGGTAAGGAAAGCAACAGGATGGACCCTGTTACCAGTGATGACACTGCTATTGTCTTCCCCTTGGGCGCAGGCATCGCCGAGCTTGACGGAAGACGACCTGATGGCCGATATCCCAGTAGCGGTGTCGGTTACCCGCTTGCCCCAATCCACTTCAGAAACCCCGATGGCGATCACCGTCATTGATCGTCACATGATCGAGTCTTCCGGTTTTATTGAAATTCCCGATTTGCTGAGACTGGTGCCTGGCTTTCAGGTGGGATTGAGCTGGCGTGATCACCATACAGCGGTGACCTATCACGGCCAGTCCGATGGCCTGTCACGGCGTATGCAGGTGCTGATCGATGGCCGTGTGGCAGTCGGTTCCCTGTTCGGTTTGGTCGACTGGGATCGTCTGGGTATCACTATCGACGATATTGAACGTATTGAGGTCATCAGGGGGCCCGCCGGAGTGGCCTACGGCTCCAATGCGTTTACCGGCGCCATCAATATTGTTACCCGCGAACCTTCGCTGAACCCCGGTTGGCGGTTTACCACCACCACTGGCAGCCGCGACACCAGTCTGGTGACAGCCCAGTACGCGGAGTCCGGTGAACGCTTCGATTATCGAGGTTCCGTGAGTCGCTACCACACGGATGGTTTTCAGGGCGTCAATGACCAATCCACGGCTCGCACCGGTCGTTTTCAGGGGCGATACCAGCTTGATTCGGCAACCCGTCTGGATTTTCAGTTGGGTTATTCGGAGGGCCCCTGGGGGCGAGGCGGAAGCGGTACCGCCGTTGACCCTGTCGGTGAAAAGGACGCGACCGAAAGGAACACAAATTTCCGTCTGACCCATGCCATTGAGCCGGGCAATGAGTGGTACCTGCAGTTTGGCTTCAGCTCCTCCGAGGAGGACGAGGAGTACCCCCTGGGGTTGTTGTCTGACCTGCTGGGGGTATCCCCTGCACAGGTCCCGGTTCTGGTGCCGGGCCAGCAGGATCAGGCAGTGGGGGGGCATACCTTCGACTATCAGGTGAATCGTCGCGATCTGGAGTTCCAGCAACTGATCAGTGGGGACCGCTATCGAATCGCCTGGGGCGGCGGTTATCGACAGGATCTGGTCAATATCCGCGAAATCACCGGCCTGAAAGAATGGACCGATATGGAAACATACCGGCTGCAGGCTAATCTGGAATATCGCTTGACCGATAAGCTGCTGTTCAATGGCGGTGCCATCTATGAGGACAATGATATTAACCCGGGTGAGGTGTCCTGGCGGCTGGGGCTGAATTACACCCTGGTGCCAGGGCAGGTGCTGCGAGCTTCCGTGGCGGAGAGCTGGCGACAGCCGTTTTTGTTGGAGAATTTCCACCATATCGCCATCCGGCTCGAAGATGGCACGGCAATCGATACGCTTCAGGTAGCCCCACATAGCCTGGATGCCGAGCGACTGCGCAGTTATGAGCTCGGCTACATTGGCAAGTGGTTTTCCGGTCGGTTGGCGGCGGAAGTGAAAGTCTATCGGGAAGAGTTTGAGGATGAGGTCGAATATGTCTGGGACCCGACCTACCCGGAAATCGCTTCAATCTACAATCTGGGTGCGATCGTCGATATGAATGGCGGCAAGACCGATATCAATGGCTTTGAAACCGGTATTCAGGTGCAACCTGCCGAACACACCCGCCTGTGGCTGTCTTATGCCTATGCGGATGCCAACCAGTCCTGTCCGCCAATGGCCTTTCGCAGCTTCTATGACCACAGCGCTACCCCGACCCATACTGCCAGTTTGTTGGTGGCTCAGGATTTTGGTGATGGCTGGCAGGTGAGTGCAGGCTACTACTATCTCGACCAGATGGCCTGGGTGCTATGGGGTGCTGATAGCGATTCCTATGACCGGATCGACGTGCGTCTGGCGAAGAATATCCGTCTCAGTAAAGCCGATCTCAAATTAGAATTGATTGGCCAGAACCTCGGTGGAGACTACTACGAGTTCAATACCCTCAACGAGTTTGAGACCCGCACCTTCCTGCGCGCCACTCTGCAGTTTCACTGAGTCTTGGTGGTCGCCGGAAGGGCCGCGCTGCGGCTGTTTGCCGTGCTAGACTGATCGCCATTTTTTCGAGGATTTTTCTGTGGCGAAAAAGAAAACCACGGCGTACGTGTGCAACGACTGTGGTGCTGATTACAGCAAATGGCAGGGCCAATGTGTCGATTGCGGTGCCTGGAACACCCTCGCCGAGATCAGGGTTGGTCCGGTCAACGGTGCGGGTAGCCGTAGCAGTACTGGCTTTGCAGGGGCTGCAGACGGTGCGGTAAGCACCCTTGCCGAAATTGAGTTGGCAGATATTCCCCGCATCGGCACCGGTACCGCTGAACTGGACCTGGTGTTGGGTGGCGGGTTAGTGCCGGGTTCCTGCATCCTCGTGGGGGGTGAACCTGGGGCGGGCAAAAGTACACTCTTGCTGCAAACCCTCTGTAAGTTGGCGGAAACGTCCACTGCACTCTATGTCACCGGTGATGAATCGCCGCAACAGGTGGCCATGCGCGCCCAGAGACTGGGTTTACCTACTGACAAATTACAAATCATGGCCGAGACTTCTGTGGACATTGTCTGCGGCACGGCTGCACGCCTGGCACCGAAAATTCTGGTGGTGGACTCTATCCAGGTGATGCAGCTGGAAGACATTTCGTCGGCGCCGGGCAGCGTGTCCCAGGTGCGCGAGAGCGCTGCCATGCTGGTTCGCCACGCCAAACAGACCGGCACGGTGTTGCTGCTGGTGGGGCATGTCACCAAGGACGGCAGCTTGGCCGGCCCCAAGGTGTTGGAGCATATGATCGACTGTTCACTGATGCTCGAGGGCTCCAGCGACAGCCATTTTCGTACCTTGCGCAGCCATAAGAATCGCTTCGGTGCAGTCAATGAATTGGGCGTTTTCGCCATGACCGAAAAAGGCCTGCGTGAAGTGGCCAATCCTTCGGCAATCTTCCTGCAAAGAGGCGATGAAGTCGCTTCCGGCAGTGTGGTGATTGTGGTTTGGGAGGGCACCAGGCCGCTATTGGTGGAATTGCAGGCATTGGTGGATGACAGTCACCTGGGCAATCCGCGCCGTGTCACGGTGGGACTAGATCACAACCGCCTGGCCATGCTGCTGGCGGTACTGCACCGCCACGGCGGTGTGATGGTGGGTGACCAGGATGTCTTCGTCAATGTGGTGGGTGGTGTCAAAGTGCTGGAGACCAGCGCCGACCTGGCATTGATTCTGGCGGTGATTTCCAGCTTCCGTGATCACCCGTTACCAAGGGATCTGGTGGTGTTTGGTGAGGTGGGTTTATCCGGCGAAATCCGTCCGGTTCAGAATGGCCAGGAGCGACTTCGCGAAGCCGCCAAGCACGGTTTCACCCGTGCCATTGTGCCTGCTGGCAACGCTCCCCGGCAGCCCATCAAGGGCATGGATGTGGTGCCGGTTCGCAAACTCACCGATGCTCTGGACGCTCTGGGGTAAGGTTGTCTTCAGATTGACTTTGCATGTTTTGCAGCGTAAATTCCACCGCCTTGCTTTGGCAATAGGTTCCCGCCGCGCCGACCGGCGCTGCGGGTGAAACGGGAAATCGGTGCGCGTTATTGCTCATTTTTTAATGAGTTAGCTATTCCGATACTGCCCCCGCAACGGTAATTGAGTGAGCCCCTGATACGGGTTCAAGAGCCAGATCACACAGCCACTGTGCATTTGCATGGGAAGGCGATCTGGCAGGGAAACCGCTCATGAGTCCGGAGACCGGCCTGTCGCTACGCAGACGAACCACGGGGTGTGGTTGCGTTGGTGTCGACAGTTTTCTGTCTTTCTGCCAATCGTTACTCCGTGGACTGA
>JBFICU010000025.1:0-10827 GCA_041581855.1 Porticoccus sp.
ACTGGCCTTTCAGGGCGTCACTGACGCCAATCACGGCACATTCTGCCACCGCCGGGTGGGAACCGACGATTTCTTCCATTTGTCCGGTAGACAGGCGGTGTCCAGCCACATTGATAACATCGTCGCATCGGCCCATGACGAACAGATAGTTATCCTCGTCCAGATAGCCCTCGTCGCCAGTTAGGTAATAGCCAGGATACGTACTGAGATACCCGGCTTCAAAGCGGGGGTGATTGCCCCAGATCGTTGTCAGCGTTCCGGGCGGCAGTGGGAGTTTGATGGTGATATTGCCTTTCTGCCCGGCGGGCACTGGCTCCCCGGCCTCATCGAGAATTTGTATCTGGTAACCGGGCATGGGTACTGTAGCTGAGCCCGCCTTGGTGGGCATTGGCTCGAGTCCGATAGGATTTCCGGCAATAGCCCATGCCGTTTCGGTTTGCCACCAGTGATCAATGATTGGCAGGTCAGTTTTTTCTTTCAGCCATTCATAGGTTGGCGGATCAAGTCGTTCACCTGCCAGGTAAATGCGTTCCAGCTTTGACAGATCATACTGTTTCAATCCTTCCGCTTCCGGGTCTTCCTTGCGCACAGCCCGAAACGCAGTAGGTGCTGTGAACATGGTTTTGACACCGTGTTCGGCACAGACTCGCCAGAAGGCGCCGGCATCCGGCGTTTTAACCGGCTTGCCTTCATAAAGGATGGTGGTGCAACCAGTGAGTAGTGGGGCGTAAACAATATAGGAATGCCCTACGACCCAACCCACATCGGAGGCCGCCCAGTAGACATCACCGGCTTTGACGTTGTACACCACATCCATGCTGTAACACATGGCGACAGCATGGCCGCCGTTATCGCGTACCACCCCTTTCGGTTTGCCTGTGGTGCCAGAGGTATAGAGGATATACAGCGGGTCGGTGCCTTTTACCGGCACCGGTTGAGCAGGTTTCGCACTGGCCATTAAATCCCGCCAGTCCACATCGCGACCATCCTGCATATCGGCCTGACATTGGGGACGTTGTATCAGTACGACATGGCTTGGTTTGTACTCCGCGCCAGCGATGGCTTCGTCCACCATCGGCTTATAGGGGATAACACGACCAATTTCGATGCCGCAGGAGGCGGTGACAATGACTTTGGGATGCGCATCGTCGATACGCACGGCCAACTCATGGGCGGCAAAACCGCCAAACACCACCGAATGAATGGCGCCAAGTCTGGCGCAGGCCAGCATGGCGACAACTGCCTCGGGGACCATGGGCATATAGATCACAACCCGGTCACCCTTCTGCACACCCAGGTTTTTCAGACCCCCGGCGAAAAGAGCCACCTGATCACGCAATTCCCGATAGGTAAATGACCCCTTGCTGTTGGTGACAGGAGAGTCGTAGATTAGCGCGGCCTGGTCGCCACGGCCTTGCTCTACATGATAATCAAGGCACAGGTAACTGGTGTTCAGTTCGCCGTCGTGGTACCAGCGAAAATATTCGTTTTCATCAACACTGAGAATGGTTTTCGGTTGTTTGTACCAACTGATACGGGCTGCCTGTTCACGCCAGAATGCTTCCGGGTTATCGAGAAACTGCTGATATTGTTCCTGGTACGTACTGTTTACGGACATCTCTAATTCCATCCCCCAACGTGCATTTGTTTTATTGAATTGTTGGCGAGCCGGTGCCTTGGTGCAATTCGACCTAGGTACAACATCCTTGAGGGTTCATTGCTTGCAACGCCAGTCAAAATCATTGAATCTTCCCCCATGAATCTTTGGGCAACACCACAAGAGAGAAATTCCCAGGCATGATTTCGCAACCTATTTTGTTGCTGCTGGCCTTGAGCTGCGTGCTGGTGCTGGTTCTTGTGGCGTTGTGGGCTGAGCGGAAGCCCGAATGGCAAAACCGCCTGCGCCCCTATATCTACAGTCTAACCCTGGCAGTTTACTGCTCCTCCTGGACATTTTTCGGTGCGGTAGGCACCGCTGCTACGAGTGCCTGGGCCTACGTGCCCATTTATCTGGGGCCAATCCTGCTGTTTGTACTGGGCGCGCCAATACTGCGCAAGCTGGTTAATATCGGTGCCCGACAGAAAACCACCTCTATTGCCGACTTCATCGGTTCTCGCTACGGCAAGCGCCAGCTACTTGCTGCGCTGGTCGCACTGGTGGCAGTGGTGGGCTCAATGCCTTACATCTCCCTGCAACTCAAGGCGGTTTCCCTGGCCTGGAATACCTTGGCCAGCACCACGGATAGCGGTGGACCAGCTTACCTACCCGATGTGGCACTGGTAACGGCACTGTTACTGGCTGTATTCGCCATGGTATTTGGTACACGTCATATCGAGGGGCGGGAACGCAATCGCGGCATGATGGCGGCTCTGGCGGTTGAGTCAGTGATAAAGATTGTGGCGTTGATTACGCTGGCCGGCCTGGCCCTGTTCATAGCGGCAACAATGGAGATGGGGCCGTTGCTGACCAGTGAATCATTGCTGAAACCCTGGATGTCAAACCCGATTAATCCCCAGTTCATCACCATGGTGTTGTTGTCGATGCTGGCGATCATCTGCTTGCCCCGACAATTCCATGTCACAGTTGTGGAATACCAGGATGAGCGGGATTTGAAGGTTGCTCATTGGTTTTTCCCTATCTACCTGCTGGTCGTTGTCGCAGTAGTCTTTCCAATTGCCGTGGTTGGCACACAGTTATTTGGCAGCAGCGATATCTCGCCGGATACCTACGTACTGAATCTGGCCATGCGTGGCGATTCCGACTGGCTGTCGATACTGGCCTTTGCCGGTGGGTTTTCGGCGGCCACTGGAATGGTGATTGTGGCCACGGTGACACTTTCGATCATGGTGTCGAACGAAATCATCCTGCCTCTGTTATTGCGCTGGAGCAAAGACCAGTTCCGCCATACCGCTTTCTTTATGGGCCACCACTTGCGATGGATTCGCCGGGTCTGCATTCTGGTGATTTTGATAGCTTCCTGGGTGATGTACCGGATGATGGGGGATGATGAAGAGCTTGCTTCCATCGGACTGGTCTCTTTCGCCTGTTTTGCCCAGCTTTCTCCTGCTTTATTGGGTGGTGCCTACTGGCGGCGTGGGCACGCATACGGTGTCTACGCGGGCTTGGCGGTCGGCTTCCTGTTTTGGGGTTACTGCCTGCTGTTACCCACCATGCTGGAGCCAGGAGATAGTTTGCTGGTGAACGGTCCCTGGCTATTGGACTGGCTCCGGCCCCAGTCACTGTTTGGGATGAATTTTTTAGACCCACTCAGTCATGGCGTGTGGTGGAGTCTGTGCAGCAATTTATTGATCTACATCGGTGTCTCTTTGCTTGTGAGGTCGAGTGATCGGGACAGTTTCCAGGCGAGCATCTATGTCGACGCCCCTGGCCCGAAACTCTATGGTGAAGATGACTTCGAGCTGTCGCCGATCAGAGTAGTGCAGCTGCGGCAGTTGGTGGAGTCCTTCCTCAGCCGCAGTCAGTACGAAGAGCTGTGGAGAGGTTGTGAGGAACGTTTCCGGCAACGTCTGTTTGATAGTGACCGCGCTCCCGCGTTCGTAGTGCGGCGGGTAGAACGGTATCTTGCGGCTATTGTTGGGGCGGCCTCCGCCCATAGTGCTATTAGGCTTTTACAGCGGACCGAACCACTACAATTCAGTGACATTGCTGCGATTGTGGGTGGCACCTCTGAGCAGCTCCAGTTCAACCGTGACCTGCTGCAAACCACGGTAGAAACGATCACGCAGGGTATCTGTGTGGTAGATGGGGATCTTCGGGTGGTGGCCTGGAATCGCCGCTACGAAGAAATGTTTGGCTACCCGCCTCGCCTGCTTTATGTGGGATGCCCTATCAAATCTGTTTATGAGTTTAATGCCAAGCGTGGTCTTTATCGGGATTCCGATAACCTCGAGCGGCAAGTGGAGCGTCGCCTGGATTTGCTCCGCAAGGGCGGTTCCCACCGCTTTGAGCGGACTTTGCCCAATGGCACCACTATTCAGGTGGTGGGGAACCCCATGCCTAACGGTGGATTTGTTGCGACCTATACCGATATCAGTGACTACAAGAGCGTAGTTAAAGCGCTGGAAGAAGCGAAGGCTACCCTGGAGGACAGGGTGACTCAGCGCACGGCAGATTTGTGTAATCTCAACTACAAACTGGAGGAGGAGAACCGCCTGCGCGCCCGTGCAGAAGAAGAATTACGTGATATGCATGCCGGTAAAAGCCGCTTTATGCAAGCCGCCAGTCATGACCTGTTGCAGCCGATTAGCGCCGCCAAATTGTTCGTGTCCTCGATACAACATCAGCTGGCCGGTAAAGAGCAGACTGGCCTCAATCGGCAAGTAGATCATGTGCAGAAGTCTCTGGAAACAGCGGAAAAATTGATTGCCGCACTGCGGGAAATCTCCGGACTGGAAGGGGGAAAAATGCAGGCGGATATGAAGCATTTTTGCATTGGACCCGTGTTGCGGGAGCTGGCCACTGAATTTGGTGTCCTGGCGATAGAGAAGGGGGTCGACCTGCATTTCGTGCCCTGTCAGGCCGTGGTGGAAAGTGATCCCCACTTATTGCGGCGCATTCTTCAGAACTTTCTCAGCAATGCCATTCATTACACCAAGCGAGGCCGCCTGTTGTTAGGCTGCCGCCGCACCCCTGATGGGCTGCGTATCGAAGTCTGGGATACCGGCCCTGGCATTGCCCCCGATGCCATGGATCGTATTTTTGTTGAATTTGAACGGCTCAGCCCGGGTGCTACCAGCACGGACAAAGGGCTTGGTCTTGGGCTGACCATTGCCAAGGGCATGGCTGACTTGATGGAACACAGGATAGGGGTGAAATCCGAGCCGGGGGAAGGCTCGGTATTCAGTATCCTTGTGCCCTACGGACAGAGAGAAGATGTACAGGATAAAACGATCAGCCCACCCAGGCCGCAACCCAAATTGCTGGGTATCAGGGTGCTTTGCATTGACAACGAAGAGGACATTCTGGAGGGGATGAAGAGTCTTCTCAGCCAATGGGGTTGCCAGGTGATGCTGGCAAAAGGGCTGCGGGATTTGGGTCCACTTCTGAATGGCTATCCCCCGGATATTCTGCTGGTAGACTTCCATCTGGAAGAACACCTCACGGGTATTGAACTGGTCAAAGACCTTCCCCAAACATGGCGTCACCGCCCCTGTCTGGTGATCAGTGCTGACAATTCTGATGACATTCGCCAACAAGTTGAAGAGGCTGGTTTTACCTATATGTCCAAGCCAGTGTCGCCCGATAAACTGGCCAAAAAGATGACCTCACTGGTGCGTCCCTCCAAGACTTCTTGAACCTGCCTCTGATGGGTTTCTTTGTCGCTTAACGACTTTAACCCGGGAGTGAGTGGGGCTAGACTACCGATCTTTCCAACCAGCAGGATCATGCCAATGCCGACATTCGATATTGTTTCAGAAGTGGACATGGTGGAAATACGCAATGCCACTGAAAATACCCAGCGCGAACTCACCACCCGTTTTGATTTTCGCGGTGTACAGGCGAGTGTCGAACTGAAGGATGGTATCGTGACGCTCACAGCCGAATCGGATTTTCAATGCCAGCAGCTTTTGGACATGCTCAGCAAGAATCTGGTCAAACGCAATGTCGACCCTTATGTCGTGGATGTGGATGAAGAAGCGGAACACCGCGGAAAAATGTTCTCGTTACAGGTGCGTTTCAAGCAGGGCATCGAACAGCCCATGGCAAAGAAAATCATCAAGCTGATGAAAGATAGCAAAATGAAAGTGCAGGCTTCCATTCAGGGCGACAAGATTCGTGTCAGTGGTAAGAAACGCGATGATCTTCAAGAGGCGATTGCACTGGTACGTGGTGCCGATCTTGGGCAGCCCTTTCAGTACGAGAATTTCAGGGACTGAGGTCTGGGGATTCCAGGTTCAGCCTGCTGATGGCCAATACGGCCTGCGTCCTGGAGCGCACACTCAGCTTTCTGAAAATAGCGGTCATGTGGGCTTTGATGGTCGCCTCGGTAACGTCCAGCTCATAGGCAATCTGCTTGTTTAGCAAGCCTTCAGCCAACATGGTTAGCACCAGGTATTGCTGTGGCGTCAGCGAGGCAATGCCGGCCATCAACTGCTGCTCGTCCTCACTGGCGGGCACGCGCATACCGGCCTGAGAGGGCAACCACACCTCACCTTTTAGCGCTGCCTGAATAGCGGCCTGAATGGTATCAATGCCTGATGATTTGGGCAGAAAGCCCATCGACCCAAACTCGACTGCACGCAGCATAATTTCAGGTCTTTCGTTGGCCGACACCACCAGTACCGGGAGATTGGGGGCTTGTCCTTTCAGGTAGGCGAGGGCGCTGAAACCGTGCGCCCCAGGCATATGCAGATCCAGCAGTACCAGATCGGCATCCGGATGGTCGCTCAGTTTGGTTTGCAGGCTGGCCATGTCCTGTGCCTCCACCACCTCGGTATTATCATCCAGGCAAAGAAGTACCTGCGAAATGGCATTCCTGAATAATGGGTGGTCGTCAGCGACGATAAATTTTGACATATTATTATTTTCGGGTTGCCCGTTTTTTTTTGATGGTAGCCCCCATGATAACCACTGACAAGCATTCATTTATCCCCATCTTGGCCAGATGTTGTGGCGAAAAGCGCCATTCCTGTTAGACATTAGTCTTAATTCTCTCCCGAAATCGACCTTGGTCGCATACCCATAGAGACGTGATGGAGTAAATCTTTCACTGCTAGATAAAACTATTGGGAGAGGAACCATGTTTACTAAGAAAAAACTGGCACTCGCTACAGCTGTCATGTTGCCGACAATGGCATTTTCAGGACAACTGATGGCGGCCGCGAGTAACGAGGACCTGTCTGCCAAAATCCAGATGCTGGAGTCGCAACTTATGCAGTTGCAGCAACTGGTGGCGCAACAGGGTGAGCAGCAAAAGGCAATTGAGACGACTGTCAGCAAGAAAGTGGATAGTCCTGTCTCTGGCATGAAATTCAGCTATGGCGGTTTCGTGAAAGTGGACGCCATGATGAGCGACTACTCTGATGGTGAGCGAGCGAGTTCCGGGCTTGGTGATGAAATTTTGACCCCTTCCACCATTCCTGTGGGCGGAAAGAGTGGTGCCAGTCGATATGACTCCCATGCGAAAACCTCGCGCTTCTGGTTTAAAACCACGACGCCAACTACAGCGGGTAATGTCAACACCCATTTTGAGATGGATTTGTTAACTGCCGAAGGCGACGAGCGCGTTTCCAACTCATCCCATTCCCGTATCCGCCACGCCTATATGTCTTGGGATTACGATCAAAACTCTACTCTGTTACTGGGCCAAACCTGGAGTACTTTCATGAGCACCATGGTGCTGCCTGAAACCGCCGACTTCATTGGTCCCACTTCTGGCGTGATCTTCAACCGGCAAACCCAGGCCCGTTGGAGTCATAAGTTTTCTAATGGTGGCATGTTGCACCTGGCGGTAGAAAACCCGTCAACGGGTACTCTTGATGGTGATGGTGTGGCCAATGCCGCGAATGATCCAGATCCTGAAGTCAGTAGTAGTTTTGATGACAACAACGTGCCGGATTTTGTCGCTCGTTATGACGGCTCACTGGGTAAGTTCAGCTACAACCTCGCCGGTATGGCAAGGCAAATTGCCTATGACACCGGTACCCAGGATGACGACGAGTGGGGTTATGGCCTAAGCGCGTCCGGCAAGTACCAGTTCGAAAATGGCGATGATCTGAAAATGCAGCTGAACCATGGCAACCTTGGTCGTTACACCGCGCTGGCAGCATTCCGAGACGCAGCGGTAGAAGCGGATGGCGACCTGGACCTATTGGATGTGACAGGCGGATTTGTTGCCTATCGCCACCTCTGGACGTCAAAACTGCGCAGTACCATTTCCTATGCCATGACCAAAGCAGACAACCCCAACTCGGTAGCGGATAACACTACTGAAGAGGTTAATAACTACGCGCTCAACCTGTTCTATTCCCCCACCACCAATCTGTCATTCGGCGTTGAATACTTCAAAGCCCAGCGAGAGCTTGAAAATGGTGATGATGGCGATTTGAAACGGTTGCAGTTCACTGGCAAATACGTCTTTCAATAGGTTTTAGGTCTGAGTTTCGGATCAGCTTAGACCAAGGTTGCACAGACAAGGTTTGTGCCCTGGGCTAATTTGCTTGGCAGTATCCGAAAAATATAACAATGGGAGGAAAGATTATGAGTTTCCAAACTGATGAACACGCCAAAGCCTACTGGAAGGAGAACCTGCGGTTGCTCTTGATCCTGTTGGTGATTTGGTTTGCTGTTTCTTTTGGGTTTGGCATCCTGTTAGTTGAGCCACTGAACGCGATCAAGCTGTTCGGTTTTAAACTCGGCTTCTGGTTTGCTCAACAGGGTTCCATTTATGTGTTTGTTGTACTGATCTTCGTCTACGTGAAGAAGATGAAGGCGCTTGATCGCAAGTACAACGTCCACGAAGACGAAGATTAAGGGGGAGTGATCATGGATATTCAAGGCTGGACGTTTTTACTGGTAGGCCTCAGTTTCGCCCTCTATATCGGGATTGCGATCTGGGCCCGCGCCGGAACAACTCAGGAGTTTTACGTGGCCGGTGGTGGTGTGCCAGCGGTGGCCAATGGTATGGCTACAGCAGCAGACTGGATGTCGGCGGCTTCCTTCATTTCCATGGCCGGGTTGATCTCGTTCATGGGCTATGACGGTGGTGTCTACCTGATGGGTTGGACCGGTGGCTATGTGTTATTGGCACTCTGCCTGGCACCTTACCTGAGAAAATTCGGCAAATTTACCGTGCCGGACTTCATCGGTGACCGTTACTACTCTCAGACTGCCCGCACTGTGGCAGTTATCTGTGCCATCTTCGTCTCGTTCACGTATGTGGCAGGCCAGATGCGCGGCGTGGGTGTGGTGTTCTCCCGCTTCCTGGAAGTGGATATCGTCACCGGTGTGATACTGGGTATGTGTGTCGTGTTCTTCTATGCGGTACTCGGCGGCATGAAGGGAATTACCTACACTCAGGTGGCCCAGTACTGCGTGTTGATTTTCGCCTACCTGGTGCCCGCCGTCTTCATTTCCATGTTGATGACTGGCAACCCGGTTCCGCAACTGGGCTTCGGTGATACCTTGGCCGATGGTTCGGGAGCGTATCTGCTGGATAAACTGGACGGTTTATCAACGGAGTTAGGGTTTACGGAATACACATCCGGCAATAAGAGCATGATCGATGTGTTCTTCATCACCTTTGCCCTGATGGTCGGTACCGCTGGTCTGCCTCACGTCATCGTGCGATTTTTCACCGTTCCGAATGTGGCGGATGCCCGCCGCTCAGCAGGTTGGGCTCTGGTATTCATTGCCATTCTGTACACCACTGCACCTGCCGTTGCTTCTTTCGCTCGTGTGAACATGATCTCAACTATCAACGGTGCTGATGGACAGGGTGTCGTACACGCAGAAGCTCCGAACTGGATCAGCAACTGGCAGAAAACCGGCCTGATCGCCTGGGAAGACAAAAACGGCGATGGCCGCATGTTCTACTCCGGTGATGAGCGCAATGAGATGCAAATCGACCGCGATATCATGGTGCTGGCCAACCCGGACATTGCCAACCTGCCTGCCTGGGTCATTGCTTTGGTGGCGGCTGGTGGTGTTGCTGCGGCACTGTCCACTTCTGCAGGGTTGTTGCTGGTGATTTCCACCTCGATATCCCATGATCTGTTGAAGCGGAATCTGATGCCCGATATTACGGACAAACAGGAACTGCTGTATGCACGGATTGCTGCGGCCTGCGGTATCACGGTGGCGGCTTACCTGGGTATTCACCCGCCGGGCTTTGTGGCTCAGGTGGTGGCGTTTGCCTTCGGTCTGGCGGCATCCAGCTTCTTCCCGGTCATCATCCTTGGTATTTTCCACAAACGGATGAACAAGGAAGGTGCGATTGCCGGCATGCTGACAGGTATTGTCTTCACCGCGTCGTACATCATCTACTTCAAGTTTATCAACCCGGCTGCTAGCACCCCGGAACACTGGTGGTTTGGCATCTCCCCGGAAGGTATTGGCACCCTGGGTATGATCTTCAACTTCGTGGCGGCTCTCGCGGTACAGAAAATGACCGGCGAAGCACCAGAGCATATTAAAGATTTGGTGGAAAGCCTGCGCTACCCCAAAGGCTCCGGCGCAGCCACAGGGCACTAACTGCTATACGATACATTCGACCCTACCTTGGCCGCCCTTTGGGCGGCTTTTTTTTGGTTTTTGAAAAAATCCGGATGTGTCAGAAAAATGATGTTAGTGAAATTACTTGATAGGGGTTGCCTGGCTTTGCTCACACAGATCGGGGGACATCTCAAAACGGGTTGTTTTATTCACCTTGCCGGCAACGGGAATCACCAGGAAAGCTGTTCCGGCAATGGCGGTAGTTTCGTGAATATAACCTTTTCCCTGTTCGTCCATCCCGATGCGCGTGGCACTTCGGATTGCACCGATAAACACATTACCTGGTTCTCTGGCGCCTGAGCCCGCGAGTTTGGCGGGCAGCACGATCTGGCCCGACTGGAACTCAAAGTCTTCACCGGCAACAAAAGTTTGCTGCTGCACAACCTGGTGATCAGTAAATGCTGAAACCATTAATTTATTGCCCGGCAAAGCGTCGACTTTGACGGCATCAATGGTTGAGTGATCTAGAGTCTGTTCAGGCCAGATAGTGTTGGTTAAAAAATGGCTGCGGGCAGGGTCGTCACTGCCGCTACGGTTAAGGTAACAGCCAGCAAAGCTGCTGAGATCAGTCGTATTGATGGGTGTAGGGATAT
>JBFICU010000026.1:0-10769 GCA_041581855.1 Porticoccus sp.
ACTGCAATCCGGCGCTGACTTCAGAAGCCTTGCCGTCGCCAACTCCGCCGGGCCAAATGCACTTAAGGGTGGCGATTTGGGGTGGCGGAAAACAGCCCAGCTCCCAAGCATCTTTATTACCGCCGTTGAAAAACTGTCCCCCGGCGAAAACAGCGTACCCATTCGCAGTGACGCCGGGTACCACCTCCTAAAACTTTATGATCGCCGGGGAGGAGGAGATAAAATTGTTGTTCAACACCATGCCCGACACATTCTCATCAAACCCAATGAAATCCGGACTGAAGAAGAAACCAAGGCAATGCTTAAAGGAATCCGCGCTGACATCATGAGTGGCGCTGACTTTGCAGAGCTTGCCAAGGAAAATTCCGAAGATATCGCCTCCTCTTTAGCCGGAGGGGATGTCGGCTGGTCCCTTCCCGGACAATTTGTTCCTGAGTTTGAAGAGGTGATGGCCAAACTGGCAATAAACGAAATAAGTGAGCCTTTTCGCAGCCAGTTTGGCTGGCATATCCTGCAAGTGACTGAGCGCCGACAGCAGGATTTCAGTGAGGATATCCTCCGTCAACAGGCAGAGAGCACCCTAAGACACCGTAAGTACGAGGAAGAACTGCAGATATGGCTGCAGGAAATCCGCGACGAGGCATTCATAGAAATTAAATTGTGATAAGACTGGCCATTACTCCGGGAGAGCCCGCGGGCATCGGCCCGGATCTGGTCGTGCAGTTGGTTCAGCAACCGCAATCCTGTGAGCTGGTGGCTTATGCAGACCCGGAGCTGCTGCTCAATCGGGCTCAACAACTGGGATTGCCGCTACGCCTCCGCCACATCAATGATAAGCCACCCCGCTCGCTGGCTGCAGGGGAGTTGGTGGTTCACCCGATCAAACTCCGACACGCTGTTCATCCGGGCAAATTGAATCCCGGCAATGCCACCTATGTCTTAAACACCCTGACAGCAGCGGCTTCCGACTGCCAGCACGGCCGGTGTGCCGCCATGGTCACCGGGCCCGTCCATAAAGGCATTATCAATGAAGCAGGCGTTGTCTTCAGCGGCCACACCGAATTCCTGGCCGAGCTGACCGGCACACCAAGGGTGGTGATGATGTTAGCCACGGAAGGTCTTCGCGTCGCGCTGGCCACGACGCACTTACCCCTGGCACAGGTCCCCGCCAGCATTACCCAACAACTCCTGACCGAAGTCATCACGATTCTTCACGATGATCTCCAATCCAAATTTGGTATCGCCACACCGCGCATCCTGGTGTGCGGCCTCAATCCCCACGCAGGAGAAGGCGGCCATCTGGGCATGGAAGAGATTGAGGTCATCATTCCTGTGCTGGAAAAACTGCGCAGCTCTGGCATGCTGCTCGAAGGTCCGCTACCGGCTGACACCCTGTTCACCCCCAAATATCTGTCTCACTGTGATGCAGTGCTCGCCATGTACCACGATCAAGGTCTACCTGTGTTGAAATACAAAGGATTTGGTGCCGCTGTAAACATCACACTGGGACTGCCCATCATCCGCACATCGGTAGATCATGGGACGGCTTTGGATCTCGCCGGCACGGGCTTGGCGGAAACAGGCAGCCTGGCCACAGCCATCGAGTATGCTCGAGCCATGGTGGAGTCAACTCGATGAGTAGCCAAAAATCTCACGGAGGCCACAAGGCGCGCAAACGCTTCGGCCAGAACTTCCTGGTAGACCCCAATACCATCAGCAAAATTGTCGCGGCAGTTGCACCAAAGCCCGGTGACAACATTGTTGAAATTGGCCCCGGACAGGGTGCCATCACAGCCCCGATCCTGTCCCGCTGCCCGAACTTGAATGTGGTTGAACTTGATCGTGATCTGATCCCACTACTACAAGCACAATTCCAGCAATACCCGGATTTAAAAATCCACCAAGGCGATGCCCTTTCTACTGACTTCAGCCGCTTCTATGAGCCTGGTCGACCGTTGCGTATTATTGGCAACTTGCCCTATAACATTTCTACGCCGCTGCTGTTCCACCTGCTCAGCTATAGCTCATTGATCCGTGACATGCATTTTATGTTGCAAAAGGAAGTAGTGGATCGCCTCGCTGCAGCGCCCGGCGACAAACATTACGGCCGACTCAGCGTGATGGTGCAATACCACAGCCAAGTGCAGCCATTATTTCACGTCCCACCCGGGGCTTTTCGACCGGCACCCAAGGTGGAATCCGCGATCGTGCGGCTGCTACCCTATGCACAACCACCTTACCCGGCAACTGATATTTCGCTCTTATCGAAACTGGTCAACGCCTGCTTCCAGCAACGGCGCAAAACCATACGAAACACGTTAAAGCACCTGATGACCGAACAGCAATTGGCCGAACTGGACTTGGACTTAACACGGCGCCCGGAAACCCTTAGCGTGGAAGAGTTCGTACATCTCAGCAATCAAATGAAGGCGTTCTCTTGAACCATATCGCCGTTCTGGTCACCACTGAGTATTTACCAAGACAGTCTGATCCGTCCCAAGGTAAATATGCCTTTGCCTACCATATACGTATCGCGAACCAAGGCGACCAGGCGGCCAGACTATTAAGTCGCCACTGGATCATTACCGACGGCAACTCACGAGTACAAGAAGTCCGTGGGCCAGGTGTCGTTGGGGAAACACCGCGTATTGAGCCCGGGGAAACTCATCAATACAGCAGCAGCGTAGTGTTGGACACAGAGGTAGGCACCATGGAAGGGAGCTACCAGATGATCGGCGATAACGGAGAATCCTTTGAAGCTGAAGTCCCGCCCTTCCTTCTGGCCGTGCCCGGAGCGGTACATTGACCACTTATGTGGTTGGCGATCTACAAGGGTGCCTCCACCCGCTACAACAACTGCTGGACAAAGTAGCCTTTTGTTCTGAGGATCAGCTCTGGTCTGTAGGCGACCTCGTTAATCGTGGCCCCCAATCGCTGGAAACCCTGCAATTCTGCTATCGACTGGGAGCCCAGTTCCGCATGGTTCTCGGTAATCACGACCTGCATCTGTTGGCCGTAGCACGAGGCATTCGTGCCCCTCACCGCTCCGACACCCTCGACGATATCCTCACCGCCCCTGAACGCGACGAACTACTACACTGGTTGCAGCAGCAGCCACTGTTGATCGCATCAGAGGAGCACCTGCTCGTTCACGCAGGCATCCCACCCCAGTGGTCCAAAGAGCAAGCCATCGAACTTGCGGCAGAGATGCAGCAGGTGCTGACTGATGAAGCAATGGCCCACGAATTTTTCCAGGTCATGTACGGTAATGAGCCAGATTGCTGGAACGAGCACATTACACCACCCATGCGCTGGCGACTGATCACTAACTATTTCACACGTATGCGCTTCTGCTCATCCGAAGGGCAGCTTGAGTTATCCACTAAATCCTCACCCAACCAGCCTCCAGCAGGTTTTGCACCCTGGTACAGTCATCCGGACCGCCTGACCCAATCCAGCAATATCATTTTTGGACACTGGGCCGCTTTGCAGGGCAAGCCCTGTGGCTCACGCCTGTTTCCTCTCGACACCGGCTGTGTCTGGGGTGGCCCTTTGCGATTAATGAACCTCAACACTGGCGACTACCACCATCAAATGCCACAGTGACCCCGCGGTTTTGAGATACGCCTTGAAGCCGATAGAATGGCCAGACAATTTGTCATCAACTGATAACCTATAACAAAGGTGATGCAAGTGGTTCGTACCCTTTCCAATTTTTTCACCACCATCATGCAGCGCTGGCTTCCGGACGCCTTCATCTTCGCTATTATTCTGACCTTTATTGTGTTCCTGGCTGGCACGCTGGGTGAAGGTCAATCGCCCTCTAACATGGTGCAATTCTGGGGAGACGGTGTTTGGAATCTACTGGTATTTTCCATGCAGGTTACCATCAGTCTGGTAACAGGCAGCGTACTGGCACAGACCACGGCGGTAAAGAGGGTGCTCAGAGCACTTGCATCACTGGCGAGAAATCCCAGCCAGGCCATCCTGCTGATGACCTTTATTTCGCTGATATGCGGATGGATAAGCTGGGCATTTGGCTTGATAGCCAGTGCCTTGATGGCCCGTGAAATTGCCCGCCATGTCAAAGGGGTACATTACCCTCTGCTGGTGGCCTCAGCCTATTCCGGCATGGTGATTTGGCATGCCGGCTTGTCCGGTTCTATTCCCCTGAAAATTGCCGTCTCAGATGGCGATGTACTCAGCAAGCTGATGAATGGGGTAACCATCCCCCTCAGTGAGACCATTTTTAGCTGGCAGGTTCTACTGATCAGCGGCCTGGTGCTGGTCACCCTGCCCGTCATCTTCCGCATGATGATGCCACCACCTGGAGAAATACAGGAAGTAGACAGCCAACAGCTGGGGGAGGTGGAACAGGTTCCCATCCGCACCAATACACCGTCGGATAGAATTGAGAACAGCCGTCTGCCAACACTGTTGCTGGGGCTCCTGGGTGGCTATTATCTGGTAGAGTTTTTCCTTAATGGCGGCAGTGTCGGCCTCAACACCCTGAACCTTATCTTCCTCGTTTCCGGACTGTTGCTACACCGCTCCACCACCAGCTACCTCTTCGCTGTCAATGAAGCCGTAAAAGGTCTATCTGGCATCGTGCTGCAATTTCCTCTTTATGCCGGCATCATGGGAATGATGGCCCAGTCTGGATTGGCAGCATCGGTCTCCTCCTGGTTTATCGAAATTTCAACGCCCAACACATTTAATCTATTCACTTTCCTGAGTGCAGGGATCGTCAATTTTTTCGTTCCCTCCGGTGGCGGTCAGTGGGCAATACAGGCACCCATCGTTATCCCCGCAGCACAGTCACTGGGAATACCTCTTAACCAGGCGGCGATGGCAATTGCCTTTGGCGATGCCTGGACCAATATGGTACAGCCTTTCTGGGCGCTGCCACTGCTGGGGATCGCAAGACTCGGCATCCGGGATATCATGGGATACTGCACCGTGGCACTGCTTTGGACTGGCCTAGTGTATGGACTGGCTATGATATTTATCTTCTAGCGAGCTGATTGATGCGTCGACATATCACACGCACATTCTTAGCGCACAGTTATATGCTCCACAACGTCGGCGCCAGACTCGCTCTAAAATGTGCCCAAAGGTGTTTGGCAATGGCCTTGTTATGATAGATTGCCGCCACTATAAAGAAACTGGCCCTGACACTGTCACTATGGCTACCTGTCCCATTAAAATTAACGCTACTGGCAATTGAACCAAATCTTGATGAGACTATCTGTTTACAAGCCATCTTTAACTTCACTCGGTTTTCATACAACCGATTTCATTATCAAGCCGTTGAAAAAGCACCTTCATCTATGAAAAAACACCTCTGGTCCCTTTTGCTACTTTTGGTCAGCCATCCTCTTTATGCTGGCATCGGCGATTATTTTCGTACCAAGGATGGCCATACCAACTGGCAGTATGTCGCCAACTGGTCCAGCGGCATACTCATCTTATTACTGTCTATCACTGTCATTACCTTATTGTTTAGTCGGCTACAGGCTTACCGAGCAAATAAAGCCCTTGAAGCCATACGTAGGGATCTTGAGCAGCGCGTCATGGATCGTACTGCAACACTTGATGAATCTAACCGACTGCTACTTGAAGCAAACCAATTGCTGCAGGGAGAGATCTCTCAGCACAAAGAGACCTCCAATCGCTTACGCTCATCAGAATCCTATATACGCGACATTCTGAGTTCGATGCCCCTAATACTGATCGGCCTCACCGAAGATGGGAATATCACCCAATGGAACCGAAGAGCAGAAGAGATTACCGGTATTTCTGCCGATAAAGCACTGGGCAATAATCTGTGGAAAACCTATCCGACGATTACTCTTAGTAAAGATCAAGTGAAGCAGGCTCTCGAGCAGAAAAAAACCTTAACAATCAAACACAGCCAGCGGGGCCAGTACCACTTTGATATCACTGTTTACCCGCTCAGAGAACAAAGTGAAACCGGTGCCGTTGTTCTAATTGATGATGTCACCCAACATATTCTGGCTGCAAATATGCTGATCCAGCGAGACAAAATGTCTTCAATGGGAGAGTTGGCAGCCACCATGGCGCACGACATCAATCCGCCACTACAACAGATTCTGGATGATGTGCAGACGTTCCGAAAGACCTTGCATACAGTAAATCTACCGCCTGAAACACAACAGACAATCACATCATTAATGGATGAAACAAGCCACCAGGGCGAGCGAGCCTTGGCCATCATTCAGAATTTGCTAGAATTTGCCCAAAGTAGAGGGGGGGAAAAACGTCTCGCTAACGTCGTCGATATCCTTGAACGCAGTATCCAACTGGCTAACGATGTCCTGTCGGTCCCTTCAGGTCTAAGGTTCCGCGACATCACGATTGAGCGCCATTACAGCCAACCGCTGCCACAGATTCCCTGTTATGTTGCAGAGTTGCAACAAGTCTTCCTGAGCCTGTTCAGGCATGCCTGCCACGCATTGGGGCAGGTACATAGAGCTGGGCACACGCCAATCGTCAGGTTACAGGTAATGGTTTGCTACGATATGTTGTGGATCAAGGTTCAGCACAATGGCGCCGGAATCAGTTACCAAGAGCAACAATATCTTTTCGAACCGTTTTTCACACAAACAACTAGCCAAGCTGAGGATTATGATGCGGGCAAACGTTTGTCCTTTTCACACTTCATTATTACCGAACAGCATCACGGGCAACTAGCCGTCACGTCAGATGTGAATGTGGGCACGACCTTTCACATTCAATTACCGCTGTCCTGAAGTCAAATCCCGCTGATTTTTTCAGCGGGCTCCTCATAACCATTGGGATTTTGTCGCTGCCAGCGCCAACTGTCCCGCATCATGTCTTCCAGAGTACGGCTCGCCTTCCATCCAAGTTCTCGCTCTGCTCTGGAAGCATCTGACCAGCATTCCGCCACATCACCAGCGCGGCGTTCAATCATCTGATAGGGGATTGTGCAGCCAGAAGCCGACTCGAATGCACGAATCATTTCCAGCACGGAATAACCTGATCCGGTACCCAAATTCCAAGCCCGGCACTCCGGGGAAAATTCTTTACCTAACAACTTTTCCAAGGCGCGCACGTGCCCCTCTGCCAAATCCATCACATGGAGATAGTCCCTGACGCCAGTGCCATCATGGGTAGGGTAATCGTTACCAAAGACAGACAACTGCCGTAATTTTCCTACCGCAACCTGGGTGATATAAGGCAATAAATTATTAGGGATACCTCTCGGATCTTCACCAATAAGACCACTAGGGTGCGCCCCCGCCGGGTTAAAGTAGCGGAGCAGTGCGATCTTCCAGATGGGCTTACCTGAAAGGTTGTCTGCTGCAGACAAATCCCGCAACATTTCCTCAACCATCAACTTTGAGCGGCCGTATGGGTTGGTAGTTTGTAGTGGGAAGTCTTCTGTTATGGGCGTAGTTGCCGGATCACCATAAACAGTCGCTGATGAGCTAAAAATAAAGGTGTTAATACCGCCAGCCTGCATCGCTTCCAATAGGGTCAGTGTTCCAGAGACATTGTTGCGATAATAAAGCAGCGGTAGCGCACAGGACTCACCAACGGCTTTAAAGCCAGCAAAATGCATGACGGCACCCACTTCATAGCGGCTAAATAATTCATCGAGAGCTTGTCGATCATTAACATCAGCCTCGACCACCATGAAGTCACGCGATGCAATCTGCTTAACACGATCCAGCGACAACCTTGAGCTATTGGAAAAATTGTCGAGTACAATGACGTTATAGCCAGCGGAAAGCAGTGCCACACAAGCATGACTGCCAATATATCCAGCACCACCAGTAACCAACACGTTCATGTGTTTTGATTCCTCATGAAGAGATTTGCGGACTTATTATCCCATAGAGAGGTCGTTAAGATATGAAACTGGCAGACAAAAAAAAGCCGGACAAATCGTCCGGCTTTTTACAAATACACTGTGTGCCTTTATTCGTCGCTGTCGTTCAGCTCGACCGCTTCGACTTCCGGGCGGTCAACCAATTCAACATAGGCCATAGGCGCAGCATCACCAGAACGCAGACCACATTTTAAAATGCGGATGTAGCCACCGGGACGACCCTCATAACGTGGGCCAAGCTCAGCAAAGAGTTTGCCGACGGCAGACTTGCAACGCAGACGGCTGAAAGCCAAACGACGGTTGGCAACACTATCTTGCTTAGCGAGAGTGATCAAAGGCTCAGCAAAACGACGCAGTTCCTTGGCTTTAGGCAAGGTTGTTTTGATCAGCTCATGTTCAACCAATGAGGCTGTCATGTTGCGGAACATAGAGCGACGGTGTGCTCCAGTACGGCTCAGTTTGCGGCCACTTAAACGATGACGCATGGTTCTACTTCCTTTAAAGTGTTGCTATCTCAGCAATAATCTTGGTTCAACAGGTGCCCGTACACAAGACACCCTCAATTAGATATGGTCGCTCTCGGTGCGGAGACTGGTAGGCGGCCAATTTTCAAGGCGCATACCCAATGACAAACCGCGTGAGGCCAATACGTCCTTGATCTCTGTCAGTGACTTTTTACCCAGGTTCGGTGTCTTCAGCAATTCGACTTCCGTACGCTGAATCAGATCACCAATATAATAAATACTTTCTGCCTTCAGGCAGTTAGCAGAGCGGACTGTCAGTTCCAAATCATCTACCGGGCGCAGCAGAATTGGATCAACCTCTTCCTCTTTCTCAACCGGTTCGGAAAGGCTCTCGCTTTCGAGGTCGACGAAGACAGCCAACTGCTGTTGCAGGATAGTAGCCGCGCGACGGATAGCTTCTTCTGGATCGATGGTACCGTTGGTTTCGAGATCCAGCACCAGCTTGTCGAGGTTGGTACGCTGCTCTACACGAGCGCTTTCAACAACATAAGCAACGCGGCGAACCGGGCTGAAGGTGGCATCCAAATGAAGACGACCAATGGAACGAGTTTCCTCCTCGTCAGTGGAACGGCTGTCAGCCGGCTGATAGCCACGACCACGAACGATATGAAGTGTCATTTCCAGTGATGTATCACCGGTGATGTTAGCAATCACATGATCAGGGTTTTTGATTTCAGTCGCATTATCCAACTGAATATCGCCAGCGGTAACAACGCCCTTACCTTTTTTGCTCAGGGTGAGGGTAACCTCATCCTTTTCATGCAGAATAATAGCAACATCTTTCAGGTTCAGAAGGATTTCAATTACATCTTCCTGAACACCTTCGATACTACTGTACTCGTGCAGAACGCCCTTGATTTCAACTTCAACAATAGCAGCACCTGCCATTGAAGATAGCAAAATGCGGCGTAAGGCATTGCCGAGGGTATGACCAAAACCGCGCTCAAGAGGCTCAAGGACAACTTTGGCGCGAGTCGGACCAAACTCGGTTACATCAATGTTTCGCGGTGTCAAAAATTCGTTTACTGATGTCTGCATATCTGTTCCTGCTCGATGGCGTCGCTTAACTGTCTACCTAACTACAACAGTGCGTTACTTGGAGTAGAGCTCCACAATGAGGTTTTCATTGATTTCGGCAGGAAGATCAGAGCGCTCTGGACCGCGCTTGAATACACCTTCCAATTTATTGGCATCCACTTCCATCCACTCAACCAGACCACGCTGAGTTGCAATTTGCATGGCAGATTGAATACGCAGTTGGCTTTTGGCTTTTTCCCGAATGCTAATCACATCGCCATCGGCTACACAGTAGGAAGGGATATTGACCTTCTTGCCGTTCACCAGAATAGAGTTGTGTGAAATTAGCTGGCGGGATTCTGCGCGTGTGGAGCCAAAACCCATACGATAAACTACGTTATCGAGTCGACGCTCAAGCAATTGCAGCAGGTTTTCACCAGTCGCGCCTTTCAGGCGAGCAGCTTCCTTATAATAATTGCGGAATTGCTTTTCAAGCACGCCATAGAGACGACGTACTTTCTGCTTTTCACGAAGCTGAATACCGTAGTCAGAAAGGCGACCACGACGCTGTCCATGTTGCCCAGGCGCACTTTCAGCGCGGCACTTGGACTCCAAAGGGCGAATGCCACTCTTCAGGAAAAGGTCTGTACCTTCACGACGGGAGAGTTTACAGGTCGGTCCGAGATATCTTGCCATTAGTTCACTATCCTCGTTATACCCGACGTTTCTTCGGCGGACGACATCCATTGTGGGGGATCGGCGTCACGTCGGTGATATTGGTAATTTTATAACCGGTGTTGTTCAGGGCGCGTACTGCAGATTCGCGGCCAGGACCCGGACCTTTTACCTGTACATCCAGGTTTTTCAGACCGTATTCCTGAGCTGCTAGTCCAGCGCGCTCTGCAGCTACCTGTGCCGCAAATGGTGTACTTTTTCGAGAACCCCGAAAACCAGAGCCACCAGAAGTTGCCCAACTCAGAGTGTTACCCTGACGGTCGGTAATGGTCACAATAGTATTGTTGAATGAAGCATGAATATGTGCCACACCATCAACAACAGTCTTTTTGACCTTCTTACGAACAGTTTTTTGTCCAGGCTTTGCCATTTGTATACTTTCCTATCGCTTGATGGGCTTGCGAGGGCCTTTACGAGTGCGCGCATTGGTTTTAGTGCGCTGGCCACGCAAAGGCAGGCCACGGCGGTGGCGGAGTCCACGGTAACAACCGAGATCCATCAACCGCTTAATGTTCATACTGACCTCACGACGCAGGTCACCTTCTACAGTGCGTTCGCCTACAGCATTGCGCACGGCATCCATCTGCTCGTCGTTCAGATCGGCAATTTTAACGTCT
>JBFICU010000027.1:0-10634 GCA_041581855.1 Porticoccus sp.
AAAAATTTCACCGAGAGAAAACGCACTGGGAGTCTTAAAGCCCGCCGGGTTGCCCACCACCAAGCCATGTAAACTGCCCTGCCCTGAGGCCAGGGACAATTCCACATCATCCAGTGTCACACTGGACTGAGTCAGTTTTGGGCCAATGGTCTCAACAGCTGCTTTAATGCCTTTATCAAGATTGAAGATGGCAAATACCACCACCAGCAATACCACCACGACCAGCGCAGCAATAATTTTCACGAGGGTTTTCATCGTTATTCTCCTTTTTTCCCTGCCTGTAGATCATGAGCATGGAATCTTACAATAGTATGATTCGTTCACAACTGTTCCAAGGATACCCGATGCCCAACCCTCATCACAGCGGTCCAGGCTACCTGCTTCAGGGCCTGAAGCTCCTGACACACCCACAACTGCGCTGGTTTGTACTCGGCCCTTTGCTGATCAATTTATTGTTGTTTGTCGGTCTCACCTGGTTTGCCTTCGCTCAGTTCGGCCAGTGGATGGACATGCTGATGGCAAAAATTCCTGCTTGGCTGGATTTTCTGGCCTGGATTTTCTGGGTGCTGTTTGGCGGCTTTCTACTACTGGTGTACGGCTATAGCTTTGCCATTCTCGGCAACCTGCTGGCATCACCCTTTTACGGACCACTGTCTGAACGGGTAGAAGAAGTACTTCGCGGCGTGCCTAGTGGCACCCAGATGTCTGCACGGCAGTTGATGGCACTGGCGGCGAATTCCATGAAACGGGAGTTAATCAAACTGGGCTATTTTTTACCGCGAATTGTCGGCGTGTTGCTGCTGACTCTGGGTCTGTCTTTTATCCCCATATTGAATCTGCTGGGGCCAACCATCGCCTTTCTCTGGGGCGCCTGGTCACTGGCCCTGCAATACCTGGATTACCCGGCAGACAATCACCAGGTTGATTTTCGTGAGTTACGGGAAATACTGGGGGGGAAACGTTTTGTGTCATTCAGCTTTGGGGGGAGCGTGCTAATCGCCACGACAATCCCTGTGCTGAACCTGTTTGCCATGCCGGCTTCAGTGATAGGCGCCACCAGCTTCTGGCTGGAGCGCATCGACAAAGCGCCCCAGTCAGGCTAGGTGAATCAAATCAGGATTCGCCTAGCAGCTCGGCAGTAGGTTGTTCACAGTGCAGCTTTCTACCGAGCAATTTCTGGATCGGCTCCAGCAGGAAGGCATCATCTTCACAAGCAAAGCTGATCGACGTGCCCAATTTACCCGCCCGACCGGTGCGGCCAATGCGGTGAACGTAATCTTCGGACTCCTCAGGCAGAGTGTAATTCACCACATGGCTGATGCCATCAATGTGGATACCGCGACCCGCCACATCCGTGGCCACCAGTATTTTGATCTTGCCAGACTTGAAGTCATCCAGGGTTTTGACACGCTTGCCCTGGGGCACATCCCCTGACAACAAGCCCACACTGAAGCCCTTGGCTTTGAGTTTTTCCTGCAACCGGCGACACTGGTCCCGGCGGTTGGCAAACACGATAACGCTTTCCACTTCTTCCTGACGGATGATGTGGTAGAGCAAGCTAAATTTATCCTTGGCAGACGTAATGTAGACCCTTTGATCCACTGAGTCGGTGGCAACATTTTCCGGTTCGATTTCGACACTTACCGCATCAATCGTCCACTGCTCCGCTAGGTTCATGACTTCTGGCGTGAAAGTGGCGGAGAAGAATAGCGTCTGTCGATGGTCACGACTGGGAGTCAGTCGCACGATACGCCGTACCTGGGGAATAAAGCCCATGTCCAGCATACGGTCTGCTTCATCCAGCACCAGAATTTCCACCCGGTCCAGATAAACATCGCGACTACCGGCGAAGTCCAGCAGGCGGCCGGGCGTAGCCACCAGGATATCGCACATGCTTTCAGTCAGGTGGCGCTTCTGCTTGTCGTAATCCATGCCCCCTACCAGGGTGTGCACATGAAGACCTGTGTGTTTGCAGAGTGCTCGAGCATCGTCAGCAATCTGCATCACCAATTCACGAGTTGGGGCAATAATCAGGGATCGAGCTTCACCGGCAAAGCGCTCATCATCTACCGGATGATTGAGCAACTCGGTGATGATTGTGACCAGGAAAGCTGCCGTTTTACCGGTGCCCGTCTGCGCCTTGCCCACCACGTCGTGGGCGCGCAGGCTAAATGGCAGAGAGCGGGCCTGGATCGGCGAGCAATACTTGAAACCGAGGTCAGCAATGCCGTGCATCACAGAGTCTGGCAGCCCCAAATCATGGAAACGCAGTTTGCCCTGCTCTGGAGGGACCTCGAACTGGGAAACGTCCCAACTCGTGGTTTCGGCAGGCTTTCTGCCTCGGCCACTACGACGACGGCGGCTGCGCTGACCGGACTGGGCTGGCTGGTGGTCACCAGATGGGGGTTGATTTTGTTCAGTCATATTACTGCCAACAGAAAATTAGCCGCACGCGGCCATGTGCATGGAAGGAGCGCGATTATAGCACGGCCAATGGCTTCGCGCGTGGCCCGACAGAAGGAACCACCCACCGCTTTTAAAAAATCATGGGGTCTATAAGACATCATCCACTGAAAAAAGGGTCTCACTTCCCGAAAGGAATCAGTCCGCCTAAAGCAAAAAATTTAACGCAGCAGTTTCACGGGGACCCGCTTCGGCCCCCAATTGCCCGGTTTTGCCTCAAATACCCCGGCAATGCTTGTACCACAGGCATGACAGCAGCCTTCAGGGGTTAACCCCCAAAAGCCGAGGCGATACCAATCTCGCTCTATGAGTATTTCATGGCATCCAGGGCAAAAGGTGCTACCGCCCGTGGCATCGTGGACATTGCCGGTGAAGGCGTAGCGCACACCATTTCCCATGGCTATCTGGCGCGCCCGTGTCAGGGTAGCCGGCGGTGTGGGCGGCGTATCCAGCATTTTCCAGTCCGGATGAAAGGCGGTGAAGTGCATCGGCACATCGGGACCCAGCTTATCCACGACCCAGCAAGTCATGGCATCCAGTTCCTTGTCCGAATCGTTCTCTCCGGGAATTAACAGGGTGGTAATTTCCAACCAGACATCCGTTTCACGGGCAATGTATTCCAGCGTCTCCAGGATATTCTGTAAATGACCACCACAAATCTTGTGATAGAAAGATTCACTAAAGGCCTTCAGATCAATGTTGGCGGCATCCATATAGGGGAAAAATTCCCGTCGCGGCTCATCATTGATATAACCGGCGCTGACCGCGACCGTTTTCACCCCCAGCGGGCGGCAGGCCTTGGCTACGTCGATGGCGTACTCCATAAAAATCACTGGATCATTGTAGGTAAAGGCGATACTGCGGCAACCCATCTCCACGGCCGTTTCCGCCAAGCGCTGCGGCATCGCCGCATCAGCCAGAGTATCCATTTCCCTCGACTTGCTCATATCCCAGTTCTGACAAAACTTGCAGGCCAGATTGCAACCGGCAGTGCCAAAAGACAACACGGAGGTACCCGGCAGGAAATGATTGAGAGGCTTTTTCTCGATGGGATCGATACAGAAACCACTGGACCGACCGTAGGTGTAGAGGACAATTTCATCACCCTCTCGACCCCTCACGTAACAGAGCCCACGCTGCCCTTCGTGCAGACGACATTCCCGGGGACAGACATCACATTGCAAGCGGCCATCCTCAAGGGCATGCCAATAGCGAGTGGGAAAGGTCGTCGGCGGAGACGGAGCCTCAGTAGCCATAATGTTTCACCAAGATATAAAAAGTTTTCTATAACTAATATATAGCAGGTTCTTCCTTACCGAGTGACAGCCGCTGAGAAGAGGATTCATTAAGATGCTGGTACGTCAGCCCGCCGTGGCAGGGATGTTCTATCCGGAAAACCCGATGCTGCTGCAACGCCAGGTAGACGATATGCTCGCCAGCGGGAGCAGCCCCAGTTTGCGACCTAAAGCGCTGATCGTACCTCATGCCGGTTACATCTACTCCGGCCCGACTGCCGCCAGTGCTTACCGTTTGCTGAAGCCCCTGGTCGGTCAAGTCAGTCGCGTGGTATTGCTCGGGCCCTCCCATCGAGTGGCACTGCGTGGACTGGCTGCACCACCGGAACAACTGTTTCGCACCCCCCTCGGGGACATAGTCATAGACCGTGAGGGAATCGACAGCCTGGTGCAAAAATCACTGGTCAGCATTCGCGAGGACGCCCATCAGTTGGAGCATAGCCTCGAAGTCCAACTACCGTTCCTGCAAAGAACGCTGGAAAACTTTCAGTTGTTGCCACTGGTGGTGGGGGATGCCAGCGCAACGTTGGTGGCAGCGGTATTGCGCGCCTGCTGGAGCGGCGATGAAACGCTTATTGTGATCAGTTCCGATCTCAGTCACTATCACAGTTACACAGAGGCGCAGCAGATAGATCGCCGCACCACCGCCATGATTGAGTCTTTTAACGACCAGCTCGTTGGCGAACAGGCCTGCGGTTGCAAAGGTATTAACGGGCTGATGTCACTGGCCAAAGAAAAACAACTGACAATAACAACACTAGACGTGAGAAATTCCGGAGACACCGCGGGTGACCGGGATCGCGTGGTAGGATACGGCGCCTATGCCCTTTATTGAACTCAGCCGGGATGATCAGCAAACCCTGCTTTCCCTAGCGAGGGAAAGCATTCGCGTGCGGCTACTGTTTGACCGCGACCTGACTATCGACGAGACGGTATTTAGCCCTGCATTGCGGCAACTGGCTGCCAGCTTCGTCACCTTGAAAATCCGGGGCAAACTGCGCGGTTGTATTGGCGCCCTGGAAGCCAGGCAGCCTCTGATCATTGACGTTGTTCACCATGCTGCAGCTGCGGCAATGGATGACCCCCGCTTTCCGCCCCTCACCCTCGACGAGGAAGCAGAGATCACTATCGACATCTCCGTCCTCAACACACCCACACCCCTGATATTCTCTTCAGAACAACAACTGCTCGAGCAACTAACTGTCGGGGAAGACGGACTGATTATTGAAGCTGGCCCCCATCGCGCCACCTTCCTGCCCAGTGTCTGGTCCAGCCTGCCGGATAAACAGCAGTTTCTCTCCCAGCTTAAACTCAAGGCAGGGATTCCCCAGGATATTAGCCCCGAGAAACTCAAAGCCTGGCGCTACCAGGCGATCAGTTTTGATGAATAGCCGTTTTTAGTCTGTATGGCCGTTTTCACTTGGGTTACCCTGTAGGCTGTTACGCCCCAGCCCCGAGACAATAATAATGAGTCATGATCAAACCCGCGCCCTGCGCAATGCCATGGGCAACTTTGCCACCGGCATCACAGTCATCACTACTGTGGACCAGGAAGGCAACCCAAGGGGTATGACCGCCAACAGCTTTTCCTCCGTATCGCTCAACCCGGCATTAATTTCCTGGTGTGTGGGACGGGAATCACGCCTCTTCGATCTGTTCCAGCAAGTAGATTATTTTGCCGTCAATATCCTGCACAGCGGCCAGACGGAGACATCCCAGCTGTTTGCCGGCAATGCACAAAACAAATTTGCTCATGTGGCCTGGCATCCAGGTCTCAACGGGGTCCCTTTACTCGAAGATTGTTCCTGTATTTTCCAGTGTCAGGTAGAGCACCGCCACCCCGGTGGAGATCACATTATCCTGGTGGGAAGAGTGCTGGATTTCAGGAACGAGCCGCTGGAGCCGCTGATTTTTCACGGTGGTCAGTACCGCACCCTGAAATAACCCTGCCTACCCCGATACAGGCCAACGCCCCAGCGTAGCGCGCTCTCGTCCAGCCAGGTCGGTATGGGTCGCCATCTCAACAAATCCCGCCGCCAGCATCAGTTGACGCACCCTTTCACCCTGCTGCCAGCCATGCTCCAGCAATAACCAGCCTCCAGCATGCAAATGATGGGGGGCTTCGCAGATGATCCTCGTCAGATCTACCAAACCGCTATCACCTGACACCAATGCCGAAGCCGGTTCAAAACGCACATCGCCCTCACTCAGGTGCCGGTCATCGGCCTCGATATAGGGGGGATTGCTAACCACCAGATCAAATGTCTGCCCGCGGAGCTGTTCAAACCAGTCGCTCTGAAGCACCACCACATTGTCAAAGCCCAACTGTTGTCTATTAGCCTCAGCCAGAACCACCGCGCCCTCAGCGACATCCACCGCAACGATCTGCCAGTGAGGCCGCTCGCTGGCCAAGGCCAGGGCGATAGCCCCTGTGCCAGTACCGAGGTCAACCACCGTGGCACGTTCAGGTACTGGCAGCTGCAATGCCAGTTCTACCAATAACTCTGTATCGGGGCGGGGAATCAGGGTAACGGGGGACACTGACAGGGATAGCGACCAGAATTCTCGTGTACCGATGAGATGGGCCACCGGTTCACCAAACAGGCGGCGGGAAAACAGTGCGTCGAATTGGGCCAGTTCCGCATCGCTCAAGCGATGTTCCGGCCAAGTAAACAGAAAGGTACGGGATTTCCCCAGCACATGGCTGAGCAACAATTCGGTGTCCAGCCTCGGGCTGTCGCTGACCGGCAACAACTCGACGCTGCGCCTCAGCAGGCTGGCAATATCAGCAGGCACGATTTAGCCGGACAACGCGGCCAGCTGCTCCGCCTGGTATTCATTGATCAGCGGCTGCAACACATCGTCCAGATGCCCTTCCATGACTTCGTCGAGCTTGTACAGGGTCAGATTGATACGGTGATCAGTGACCCGGCCCTGGGGATAGTTGTAAGTGCGAATCCGCTCCGAGCGGTCACCGCTGCCCACCAACAGGCGTCGCTCATCGGCGATATTCTTTGCTGCGCTCTCCTCCTGGGCACTTTTCAGCTTGGCCGCCAACAGGGACATGGCTTTGGACTTATTCTTGTGCTGGGAGCGTTCATCCTGACACTCCACCACGATACCCGTTGGCAAGTGAGTAAGGCGAATAGCGGAATCGGTCTTGTTGACGTGCTGACCACCGGCACCAGAGGCGCGAAAGGTGTCGACGCGCAGATCATTTTTATTGATGTTGACCTCTTCCAACTCGTCGGCCTCCGCCATCACCGCCACGGTACAGGCCGAAGTATGAATACGCCCCTGGGATTCAGTCTCAGGCACTCGCTGCACACGGTGTGCACCGGATTCAAATTTCAGCCGCGAGTACACCCCCTGGCCAATAATGCGGCTGATGATCTCCTTATAGCCACCATGTTCACCGTGGCTTTCACTGATCACCTCGACCTTCCAGCGCTGTTGCTCGGCATATTTGCTGTACATGCGAAACAGGTCGCCAGAGAAAATGGCCGCCTCGTCACCGCCAGTGCCAGCACGAATTTCCAGGAAGACGTTTTTCTCGTCATTGGGGTCTTTCGGCAATAATAACTTTTGCAGCTCAATTTCCAGCGTCTCAAGGCGAGCTTCGCCTTCCTTCAGCTCCTCCTGAGCCATTTCGCGAATGTCCGCATCGGCGTCCTTCAGCAACTGGCTGGCTTCGGCAATGTTTGACGTCACGCGCTGATAATCACCATAGCTCTTCACCACCGGCTCCAGTTCCGCATACTCCCGGGACAGGCCGCGGAAGCGATCCTGATGGCCAATCACCTCGGGATCGCTCAGCAGCGCACCCACCTCTTCGTAGCGATCGGCCAAATGCTGCAATTTTTCCAAAATGGATGCTTTCATCAACGCTCTTTAAATGGTCAATTATCGACGGGGTTATTCATGCCCTGGCTCGTCATCGCCAGGCTTTTTCAGGCCAAACAGGTGATGTGCCAGATCAATATGCTCGGTAAGTCCCTGCTCTCCGGCCTGTTTGAGCCGGGTGGTAGGGGTGTGCATCAGCTTGTTGGTCAGGTTGCGCGCCAGGCTTTTCAACACCAGCTCGGGGTCCTGACCAGCTTGCAGCGAAGCGAGCGCCTTGGCCAACTCCTGATCGCGGGCCTCCTCGGCACTGCTGCGAAAGGCTCGAATGGTGTCCACTACATCCAGCGCGCGCAACTGGCTCTGCCAAGCGGCCACCCCTTCCTCGACAATCTGTTCCGCCTTGTTCGCGGCACTCTGACGGGAGCGGATGTTTTCATCAATCACCGCATGCAGGTCATCCACTGTATAGAGGTACACATCCTGCAGTTTCGCCACTTCTGGCTCGATATCCCTTGGCACGGCAATATCGACCATAAAAATGGGTTTGTGTTTGCGCAACTTCAAGGCGGACTCCACTGCCCCCTTGCCGAGGATCGGCAGCTGGCTCGCCGTAGAGGAAATCACCATATCCGCCTTGGGCAGATAGTCGGGGATTTCTGACAGGAGAATCCCCTGCGCGCCAAACTGCACGGCCAAATCCTGGGCTCGACTGAGCGTGCGGTTGGCCACAGTAATCTCTTTCACGCCCTTGTCTTTCAAATGCCGCGCGACCAGCTCAATGGTTTCACCGGCACCGATCAACAGTGCACTCACATCCCGAAGATCGGAAAAAATTTGCTGTGACAGGCTTACCGCAGCATAAGCCACCGACACAGGATTTTGCCCAATGGCGGTTTCTGTGCGGACTCTCTTGGCAATACTGAACGCCTGCTGGAAAAATTGATTGAGCTGAGTAGAAACTTTGCCGGCTTCCCGAGCTACTGCAAAACACGACTTCAATTGGCCAAGAATCTGTGGCTCACCGAGCACCATAGAGTCCAGCCCGCAGGCCACCTTCATAACATGGCGTACCGCATCCAAGTCCCGGTAAAGATAGTGACAGCGCTCCAGATGGGGCAAAGAAATTTGCCGTTGCGAAGACAGCCACGCCAACACCTGATCCGGCTGCCCCCCGTAACCGTATATTTCTGTGCGGTTACAGGTGGACAGAATCGCCACTTCTTCCAGCCCCAGATCTTCTGCGAGCTGTTGCAGCGCCTCGGATGCCTGCTCCGGGGCAAAGGCTACCCTCTCCCGGATATCGAGAGAGGCGGTGCGATGGTTGATTCCCAGGGCAAAAATGGTCATTAAAGCAGCGCTTGGCAGTGAGCCGGCAATTGTCCGATTCTGAACATGCAAAGACAAGCGGTATCGAAATTCGACAGCTCTGCAATAAACTCCTTTCCTTATTGTCTGAGTTATTGGCTACAATGTGGCCACTTACTAGCAACCGATATTGACCAACTATCGACCGGCTATTCCGGCATTTACCTTTGAAAGAGCGTCAAAACGAAAAAATCTGTATGAAAAAACCCCGCTATGCACTGCCCGCTTTAGTGTTAGGCATCGCTCTGCTCTATGGTTGCGCCCATCCACAGTCCAACACAGCGGGTACTGAAGCGGACACGCTTGATGCTACAACCATCGCTGCCGAGGATGCCTCCACCGAACAACCTTTGGCTGACCAAGCGTATCCCGTGCGCCCGTTCCCGGAAGAAACCCTCTACGACCTGATGGTGGCAGAACTGGCGGGCATGCAAAACAATCTGAACCTCGCTCTGAGCAAATATCTCGTCCAGGCGCGAGCGACGAAGGATCCCGGCATCGTGTCACGGGCTGCACGCATCGCCGCCTATACGGAAAATCACCCCGCCCTGCTGGAAATGTCGCTGCTCTGGACTGACGTGGAGCCAGATAACCTGGACGCCCGCAGTGTGGCAACAATCTCTCTGGCAAGGGAGGGCCGTCTGATTGAGGCGCTGAAACATGCAGAATATTCTCTCGGCAAAGGAGACCAGGAACCCATCATGACACTGGCAGTTGCGGCCGGAGGTAGCACTCAAGCGCAGCGACAAGCCCTGCTGGAGGAATATCCGTCACTGCTTCAGCGCATGCCTAACAATGATGCCCTGCTGCTCACAGAATCCATGCTGCTGCGTCAACAGGGCGAATTCCAGCAATCTCTGTCTGCAGTGGACACTTTGCTAGAACGGGCACCACGCAAAGAAAGTGCCATCATGCTCAAAGCCCAACTCTTGCACCAACTGAACAGAAAAAAGGATGCCACCGAGTTTCTTGGTGTCGCCCTGCAGGATATCGCTGATAGCAAGCGGCTGCGGCTGCAATATGCCCGCTTCCTGGCAGAAGACGATCTGGAAGCCGCTTATCAACAACTGTCTATCCTCATGGAGCAATATCCACGAGATGGCGAGTTAGCCTATACCCTAGCTCTGGTGTGCAAAGGACTGGACCGCAACGAAGAAGCAAAACAGTTATTTAGCGAATTAGCTCGCAACCCCAACATGGCCTCATCGGCCCACTTTGAACTCGGCATGCTGGCAGAGGAAGAAGGGGATATGGAAGGGGTCATGCTCCACTACAAACGAGTACAGAATGGCCCTAAACTCTTGCCGGCGGCGGTAAAGCTGAGCCAGTTTCTGGCCCATCACGATCAACTCGACAGTGCGCAGTTGTACCTTAACAAGTTGCGCTTGAACCACCCACAGTACTCTGCCTCTCTGTATCAGATCGAATCAGAACTGCTGGTCGAAATGCAGATGTTACGCGATGCCCACCTTCTTCTAAGCGAAGCGCTTGACCAATTCCCTGACAACATTTCACTTCTCTACAGCCGCTCTCTCCTAAGTGAGCAGCAAAATGACTTTGCCAGTTCCGAGCAGGATCTGCGTGCCATCCTCGACCAGGATGCCGACAACTCCATGGCGCTAAACGCCCTTGGTTATACCCTAACCCTGCATACCGACCGCTATGAAG
>JBFICU010000028.1:0-10459 GCA_041581855.1 Porticoccus sp.
CCTGGACCCCTTGTCTGGCAGAAAAGATGATATCGAAGGGATAGCCAAACTCGTGCTTGATCGCATCAGGCAAGAAAATAATGATCAGATAGCCGCACGACGTTTCTCCCCCGCTCTGTTAACGGCTTTAAAAACCCGTGAGTGGCCGGGCAATATTCGTGAGCTGGTGAATGTTGTGGAATGCATGTGCTTCATGTCTTCGAACGAGACGCTCACCATTGATGACCTGCCAGATGGCTACCGCCGCGGTGAGAGCAGTTTGCAAACCGAGTTCTACAATACAGTCCTAACTCAACCACATGGCAATCTGGACATTGCAGAGAAAGCCACCATAGAAGCCGCCATTAAACAGTCAGAAGGCAATATGACCCAGGCTGCCAAACAGTTGGGTATCGCCAAGAGCACGCTCTATCAGAAAATGAAGAAGTACGGCCTAAAGAAACCTCAGTGAGACAGAAAACAAAAAGCCCCCGGATATCCGGGGGCTTTTTTTATGAACAAGATTGAGAGCACTCAAACTCTTCAGGCGCCTCTCGCAACATCACGTAACGAGAAGGCACACTGCTGAGAAAGTCTTAGTACATGTGCTGTCCACCGTTAATAGACAATGTCGAGCCGGTAACGAAGCCGCCCTCATCTGACACCAGGAACAGGATACCCCTGGCAATGTCATGTGCAGTACCCAAACGTCCCACGGGGATTTTGGCCACAATTTTTTCCAATACATCGGCAGGTACATTGCGGACCATATCTGTATCCACATAACCTGGCGCCACAGCATTCACGGTAATGCCAAAAGCCGCGCTCTCAAGCGCCAGCGCCTTGGTAAAGCCATGGATCCCTGATTTAGCTGCAGCGTAGTTAACCTGTCCATATTGACCAGCCTGGCCGTTGAGTGAGCCCACGTTCACAATACGACCAAATTTGCGCTCCCGCATACCTTCAATCACATTTCGACACATGTTAAAACAGGAGCCAAGATTGGTATCCAGCACATCCTGCCACATTTCATGAGTCATCTTGTGCATGGTCCGGTCGCGGGTGATCCCCGCGTTATTGACCAATACTGAAATGGGTCCTACATCGCGCTCTATGCGCTCAATGCCTTCCTGGCACGCCCCAAAGCTTGAAACATCGAATTTATAGACCGGGATCCCCGTGCGCTCATGAAACTCCCTCGCACGCTCATCATTGCCCCCGTAATTTGCAACCGTATCGTAACCAGCCTCCTTCAGCTCGATAGCAATCGCCTCACCAATACCCCTTGTTCCCCCGGTTACTAATGCCACTTTAGACATTTTACATCTCCTGCTTTATTTGACTGCCAAATTACACTTCACATCATTGCACTTACTAACGTCAATTAATCCCATAATCAGCGTCACAATGAATATGTCCTCAATTTAGTTCTCTCAGAATAGATGTTTTATATGCGGCAGTGAATGCGACTTTTAGCGAACTACTGTAACTAACTGCTACAAAAATTTTTCTTGTAAGGTAATAAATAAACCAGCGCAGAGAAAAATACAAACGCTATTCGCCACAAGTTGAAGATGTGGATAAAAAAACCGGGGGTAATCGAGGGAAAAGAAGAAAGGGAGCAAAGAATGGAAACTGTCAGGGCGCGATAGAATTTTCTACCGCGCCCTGCGAGAGAAGCAAACGATTATTTGAGGCGACGCATCACTGTCACACAGTTAGTGACACCAGAACCACCAATGTTAACGGTCATGGCAACTTCTGGATTACCTTTTGCCGCAACACCGATGGGCTGACCCACCAATTGCTTATAGGCTAGCGCATGCATGGACGCGCCAGTAGCACCAACCGGGTGACCTTTGGACTTCAGACCGCCTGATAGGTTGATGGGGCAATCGCCGTCCACATCATATTTACCTGCCATGAAGTCGTAGCCAGCCCGACCTGTCTCAGACAACCCTATCGCCTCTGTACAGAGAATCTGGTTGACGGTAAAACAGTCGTGCACTTCAGCGAGATCCAGATCAGCCACAGTAGCACCCGCTTCATCCAGCGCGAGCTTTACCGCATGACGGGTAGCTTGCAGTTCATGCAGACGTCCCGCGCGCGCTTTGAGGGTCATACGGTCGGTCACATGACCGATACCTGACAGCTCAACCGCATTCTTGAAATTCGTTTTCGCATTATCAGAAGATGTCAGCACTACCGCTGCGGCGCCATCTGTGATCAATGAACAGTCGTGCAAACGCAGTGGCGGGGCAATCATCGGGTTGCTACCCTTGCCGGATTCCGGCAGATTCAGAATAGCCTCTGCTGTGATGAGCTGATTCTTGTCCGGGATGCTACCAGGACCAAAATGGGCGAGAGGATTCTGGATACCATTACGGTAATTCAGTGCGGAAACGTGCGCCAACATAATCCGCAGTTGCTCGTCTGTCAGTTCATGTGTCGCTTGATAGGCTTTACCCAGTTCCGCGAACAGACCCGGGAATGTCATTCCCTTGGAACCTTCTTCTGGCCAGTGTGAGCAGCAAGCCAAAGCATGGGTTACGCCAGCGGTATCAAGAGTGTTCATTTTCTCAACACCAATGGCCAGAACATTCTTGAAGCGGCCAGAGGCAACGGCATAAGCGGCATTGTAGATTGCCAGAGATGAAGTCGCGCAAGCACCTTCCGTGCGTGTGGTTGGCTTAAGTAACAACCCCACAGGATCAATTTCAAGCGCCAGAGGGCCGACATGCTCCTGATTGACAAACATGGAAGGTGAACATGAGCCCACCCAGATGGCATCAATATCTTTAGCTTCCAAACCAGCGTCGGCAATCGCGCCCGCACCAGCCTCCTCCAGAAGTTCATAAAAAGACTTGAGGTCTTCTATTACTCCGGTTTCACGATCGCGCTTCACAAAAGCGCCGAATTGGGTGTTATAAGCACCTACAATACTGACCTTCACGGCATACTCCTCGCGTGGGTAGTTAACGTTGAAAGATAGCAATGAAAACGGGGGTCCGCTTACATCAGATATTACGACCGGCGTCCTGCCAGAAGACCTTGCGAATGTCCTTCTTCAATACCTTACCCACCGGGCTCCTAGGTAGTTCATCCCAGAAAAACACTTGTTTGGGCGCTTTGACACTCCCAAGCCTGCTTTTGCAGTACTGGATTATCTCCTGCTCATCAGGCTGTTTGACATTAGCCTTAAGTTCAACAACGGCCGTCACCTGCTCGCCCCATTTTTCATCAGGGATTCCGATCACCGCACAGTCTTTGATGGCGGGATGCGCCCAAAGCAACTGTTCAATCTCGCTTGGGTAAACATTGAAACCACCAGAGATAATCATGTCCCGCTTGCGATCGACAATGGACAGATAACCATTTTTATCCAGAACACCGACATCTCCGGTACGCTGCCAACCATCCTGTCGGATCTCGGCAGTGGCTTCCGGGTTGCGGTAATAGCCTCGCATCAAAAGGTCGCCCTTGATCGCAATCTCCCCCTCCTGACCAGCAGGCAGTTCATGCCAGTCATCGTCCATGATCGCCAACTCAACATGAGGCGAAACTTTGCCACAGGAGCGCAGGATTTCCGGGTGATCGTGTTCAAGTGCGTAGACATGATCTGCCGCTGACAACACGGTACAGATCATAGGTGCTTCAGCTTGGCCATAGGTCTGCATCATCACAGGCCCAAAGGCGTCGATGGACTCTTTGAGTTTCTCCACCGACATCGGGGCCGCAGCATACCAGAAATAACGCAAACTGGAATAATTGTGGTTTTTGATAGATTCATGGGCCAGCAACATATAAATAGCAGTTGGCGGCATGAACAGATGTGTCACCCGGTAACCTTCGATGGTTTTCAGCAACGTCTCCGGCACCATCCCATCCATGACGACAATCGTAGCGCCCTGGCGGATGACCGCGAATGATGCCACGCCCGCCGCATGCGTCATGGGCGCAGCGACAAGGTAACAACCAGGAATATCCGGAGCCGGCATCATTTCATCCTGGATAGCCGACAGGGTTTCCCAGCTTCGACTGCTCCACTCCGCCAGTTTGGAATCACCGGTGGTACCACCGGTGGCAAAGAGGTTGATCAGCGGATCCACGCCTTCCGGAATAACATCAATGGAAAGCTTCTCGGGCAACTCATCAGACAGACTTTCGAGGTCGACACCTACGACTTGGCGGGCATTTAACCTGAGTATCTGCTCAGCGGGAAAAGCCTCAGTGATTTGAGGCATGGAGGCAACAATACTGTCATCCACAAAGAATTTTACCGCTTCGGAGCGGATGATCTGTTTCTTGTTTGCTTCAAAGGTATTACGAACATTGAGCGGCAACCAAACGGCGCCCAATCGGGATATGGCAAAAATACAGCAATAAGCGGCAACAGAGTTGGGGGCATAAGTCGCGACCACGTCCTGCGACCTTACCCCCTTCTGCCGTAACACCTCTGCTATCTGAACGGAGGCATTAACCATCTGCCGGTAACCGAGAGACAATTTGTTATCTAGATCAACAAACTTCGCTTCACCCGACAGTGCCGGGCTCTTATCAAGAAAGTCGACAAGACGCATACTCGTCTCCCTACTACCGAACTTTTTAAGGATCAACCTTTGATGGTTGCTAATGTGTCCAGCACTTCTTCAGGCTTGGCATCCGTTGGAATGGTCAAATAGTAGAAACCATTTGTAGCCGGCAGTGCTTCACCGGCCTTGTCACCCCAAAGGATGTCGGTGATTTCAACACCTTTCGATTTGGCAGCAGTAGGAGAACCCGCTGGCGCGATCGCAAAGTTGATATCAGCCGGAACGTCATAGTCCGTATCAGCTGAAGGCAAGTACACCCCAACTGACCAACGGTAGTGCTTGGCCACATTATAGATAGGTTGGTACCAGCTGAGTTCCTCACCATTGGCAGGCATTAACTCAGGGTCTTCAACCAACATTACACCGGACAAATCCGTTTCACTGAAATAACGCAGGAAGTCTGCCATATACATCGCAGCAGTATCGACGTTCATTTCATCTGGCTCAGCCAGCTCACCATTAGCAGCCTGGTGGGCTTTTACCAACAGTGAACGAGGTGAGGGAATCACCAGTACCATCGGCGTAGATGAACCGTAATTGTTACCCAGGGCAGTAATGACCTCAGCCAACAATTCACGAGGAGCAAACGCCTCCAACATGGCTTTCAGGGCGACGGTCACCCGACGCTTACCGGCCATGGAAGGAATTGCGTTCGCGTCTTCTTTCATCCAGTGTTGAAACAAGTCCCATACATCCAGAACCACAACCTGAGCTTTCACCAGGCCATGCGCCTGTCCGTAAAAGGACATGTAGGAAGCCGGTGTGGTCCAGGGATTCTCACCCTTGCCCAACAACAGCTTCTTAGTGTAGTCGTTAAAATTAATCCAAAGCCGGGGGGTTTCCCCCCCGGCTGCCAGATAGGACGTTAAATCAACAGCCATACTATTTCCTTTCGTTTGCAGGAGGCAGGCCGGCTTGTTTTCTCACTTCAACAAGCTCGGCTTCAAGCTCGGAGATTCTAACATCTTTGGGATGAGTCACATAAATGGGACCCGGGTTTTTGGCATCACGCTTGTCGTGGATACTTCCCGCATAAACGCTATCCAGATCATCGTTCCAGGAACCATAGAACGGAATGTTTTCCGGCGGATGATCCTTGACGTGAGTCTTGACGAATTCTGCGTAAGGAACGCCCTGCTTTTTACGCAGCGCACGGTATTCAGCGCGAAGCTTTTCAGTGGCAGCCAAGTCAACCGCGAGGGTTTGCTCATTGAATTCCACTTTGTACAACTTCTTCGCCCAGTCAGCCGTGATCAAGCCTTCCTCAATGTCCATGATCACATAAGTGGGATCACGCTCAAGAGGATCGCCATAACCACCACCGGAACCTTGCGAAATCATGTACAGCTCACCGCGCTTGGAGATATCGAAGCCCATGCCCATATGGTGAGTAGAGTACTTCGCGCCTGGGAACGGTTGCTCATTCATGATTTCGTGGATGCTGTGCTTAAACATTTCAGGCGTCTTCAACAGGATGTCATAAACATCCATTCCCTGAACCTTACACAGCGGATAGGAACCGCCAGCATAACCACCGAACAGACCCTGAATAGTCGGAACTTTTGACCCCTGGGTAGTGGTCATAAAGCCCCACTGATCACTGTCTTTGGTAGCTGCGATCATGGTGTAACCCATACCACCACGGTATTTTCCAGGTGCCTGGGTGTTAGCAGTCATTTTCTTGGAAACCAACTGCAGGAAGGGTACTTCTTCCTCGTTCATCTCCTGCTCACCGATGTCCGCCATGGTAGCGAAGATCGGAGACAGCGCGTGTTCACCGTCACGATCCATACGAGCACCACCGCCCATACCGTTCAAGTCGGCACAGAGGTTACCCAGCGTTTCACCATGCTGGTTAACACCACCCCAGATGAAGGTGTTGATCATGTTGTGCCAGGGTGCCAGTACACGAGTGTACTTATCTGGACAGCTGTACAGGAACTTGGCCGTCGCATGCTGAGCCACAGTGAAGCTGTGGAAGATGGACATCAAACTCTGGGAGTTTGGCGCGGCGTAAGAACAGTCAACCAAAGTACCCTGCTGCGTGACGAACTCCACTGGAGACAGACCAGCCTGACCACGGGGCAGGTCGGGCCAAATGTGGTTCATAAACGCTTGACCCACCATGCCTTTCATACCCGGCAGCTGGGTGTTGATCGCGCGGTTGGTCAACTCGGGACTAGTACCTGTAAAGTCAAAAATCAGGCGATCACCTTTTTTGGTCACAGCCAGATTGATTTTCAGCAGTGCGTTTTCACGCAGAGTACTGTCCATGATTGTTTGCGTACGCACAGTCATATCTGGCCATTCAGAGATACGACGTCGAACTTCCGTCACCACACTCTCGTTGGTATAACGCAGACAGGCTGTCAGAGCGTCCCGGCCGTCAGCAGCCAGAACTTCCTTGATACGTTTCTCGAGACGCATACAAGCAAACAGTTTTACCTTCATGTCCTCATACTGCAGCTTCGGCTCACGCACGGAGTTTTGCAGGAAGGTCAACAGGTCTTTCTTGATCTCGTAGTTTTCCACTACTTTGAACGGAGACATTTTCAGGCCTTCGTCAAAAGAGGTTTCTGCCATAGACGGCATACCACCCGGCTCGATCGCACCGTTCTCACCTTCGTGTACGGTAGATGCCACCCAGCAAACCAGATTGCCTTCGTGGAATACCGGCAGAATCATGCTCTGGTCAGTGTTGTGCACGTTACCGTAGCGTGAGTCGTTGTGAATAAAGCCATCACCTTCGCTAACACCCACAGTTTTTTCATCGATCCAGTTCTTAATGATGAACTTGATCGGGTGGTGAACCAGCGCGGAGAAGATCAATACACCGCCAGCACTACCGATGGTCAGGTCACCTGATGCAGAGTAGATACCGGTGATGATGTCACCCCACTTCGCACCCGGTGCTGCACCCATCTGCTCAACCATTTCAAAACCTTCTTCACACGCAGACTGCAAACGTTCACGAATGGAAGCGATTTGGTTAAGATCGGTGAATTTTTCCATGCAGCGATCTTCATCAGCCGTGCGCGGCATGATGCTGTGATCACGCATGATATCCGGGTCTGGCCCCAGGAACAGCGTTGTTTCCTTGAGGAATTTTGCAATCAGCTCCTGATCTTCCAGAGCCTGGTTGGTTGTTTCGTTATTCATAATCAAATACCCCTATGTCTACTTAATTCTGTGAATCGGCGCGGAAGAACCATACGGCGCCCTGCTCAGCAGAGACATACTTCCAACCCGGCTCGATCAAGTAGGTTGTTACATCAGACGCCACAAGACCTGGTCCCACAATCTCGGTTCCGGGAGGAATATCGCTTTTGCGCCATACCGGAGTTTCGATACCTTTCGCACCTTCGCCAACGAAATAGCAGGTTCTAGTGGAAAGCGGAGCCGGAGGAGCAATGCGCTCACTTGCGGGAATAGGTTTGATGTGCTTGAAGTGCACTGTGTCGTGTTCAACAAACGAAGCCACACGAATAGTGTTGATACGAATGCCTGCTTCTGGTGCCTGGCTACCTTCACCGAAACGGTGACCATAGTCAGCAGAGAACTGCTGCAGAATATTCATTACATCAATGGCTGAACCCAGGGTGTGCTTTGGAATAACAACAGTAGTTTGCACCAACTGGTTACCGTAGCGCATGTCCAGCTCCAGAGAGTGCTTAATAGAGGACAGATCAGCACCCTGACGCAGCAGGTCATTTTTTCCACGCTCACTCAATTCTGCAACGATATCGTTGAAGCGTGTGTAGTCATCGAACACTTTACGGCTGTTTGAATCATACAAAACCAGGAACAGAGACATTTCGTGAATGTGCATCTGGTGCATGTTGCCCGCACCCAGTGCAGAGAACACGGAGCTCATCGGCGGCGCCAGAATCTTTTCGATATTCAGGTTGCTGGCGATACCACAAGCGTGCAACGGACCATTACCACCGTAAGCCAACATAGTGAAGTCTTCCGGATCATAGCCGCGTACACGCAGCTCGGTGTGCAGGCCGTTGGCCATGTTGCTGTCCACTTTCTCTTTGATCAGCAGAGCAGCTTCAATGGGTTCACAATCCAGATCATCACAGAGCGTTTCTTCGATAGCGAACATGGAACGCTTGGGGTTCAATGGAATGTGGCCGCCAGCGTAGTTTTTCGGGTCCAGGTAACCCAATACCAGGTCAGCATCGGTTACGGTCGGGTTCATACCACCGCGGTCATAACAGGCTGGACCGGGATCAGAACCGGCACTCTTCGGGCCAACCGCAACTGCGCTGTACATGCGATCGAAGTGTGCGATAGAACCGCCACCAGCACCCAGGGTTACCAGGTGAACCATCGGCACAGATACCAACCAGCGGTCGATAACCGGGTTGAAGTCATAGTGCTTGATGCCGCCTTCTACCACGATACCGATGTCGTAAGAGGTACCACCCATGTCGGTAGCAACCACACTGCCCAGGTCAGCTTCTTTCGCCAAGTGCTCTGCCGCACTGATACCGGAAACCGGACCGGAGTGGATGGTTTGCAGGGCGTCAGTGGAGTTCAACTGAGCCATACCACCGGAGTTGTGGATCACCAGCATCGGCTTGGAGTAAGAGTTGGCGCGCAGGTTCTGCTCCAACTGGCTCATGGCGTGGTACATGGTGGAGTGCAGGTAACCGTCCACAATTGCAGAGGTTGCACGCACGTATTCACCTTTACGGCCAGCCACACGGTGAGACAGGATTACCGGGATAGAACCCAACAGGTGAGATGGGTATTCATCCAGCAGGATCTGTTCGATGCGCTTCTCGTGATCCGGGTTAACCACGGAGTTAACCAGACAAACCACGATAGCCTGAGCACCTTTATCCACCAGAGATCGGATTTTGTTGCGAACGTCTTTCTCGTCAAGAGGCATGACCAGCTCGCCCTGATAACCCAGACGCTCACGAATGCCTTCGATCATGTGGGGCAGGACCAGAGGGGCTGGACGCTGCGCATCAGGCAGGTTCTGTTTGCCCAGCTCATCCAGACCTTCACCGTAACCACGGCCGCGGCTCAGAGGGACCATCGCCTCGTAACCAGCGGTTACCAGCATACCAATACGTGGACCGTTATGTTCGATCAGGGCATTGGTACCCAAAGTGGTCGCATAGCGAACGGAGTCAACACCACCCAGGATATCTTCCATGGTGATGCCCAGCTCAGTGTAGGCCTTTTCAACGGCTTCGTTAAAACCGAGCGCCAGGTTGTGGTGAGTGGTCAGTGCTTTGGTTTCGATGTACTTGCCATCCCACACGGTAAAGCAATCGGTGAAAGTACCACCGATATCTACTGATATACGTTTCATAACCTTATATTCCTAATCAGTCCTAATTCATTCACATACAACAAGCAGATATCAGTGCTTGTGGGTGTGACAGCGGTCTACCAGAACGTTGGGGCCAGTTACCGGCTCGAGAATCTCTTCCCGGTGGCTCCACTGCTCTTTCAGGGCATCCACATCCACTTCCATATCGTAAAGCGGCGCGTGGTTGGGGAATGTGTATTCCACTTCCACTTGGGTACCGCAGGACGGGCAGTAGAACTCGTAGATGTTTACCCACTCTCTGTCAGGACAGAAGGTGAAACGGTATTTGTCCGGGTCAATGATGGATGGGTGAATATCAGCGGGGTCACGGTTATACACCAGCAGACCTTCTTTATAGTTACCACGGGCAGAGCCAATTACGTGGTCACACACACGACATTCCCAGTTTTCCGAATCCAGATCGATGCGGAGATACTCAGTCATCAATACTTTCATTATTTTTCCCCCTTCGTCAGGCGGATATCGCCCAGTTCAGTTACAACGAATTCCCAACCTTCGTGAACCAGACAGGTAAAGAACTCTTCTTCGATTACAG
>JBFICU010000029.1:0-10430 GCA_041581855.1 Porticoccus sp.
ACAGCGCTGTAATTGGCCAACCCCCGTGCAATTTCATTGCCCGCTTCATCCACACAGCGAACCAGGTCGCCACGATGAAAATCACCGACCACACATTTAACACCAACGGGCAAAAGGCTCTTGCCCTGCTCCATCAAAACCCGAGTAGCACCCGCATCAAGCGTAACGGAACCACGCACCTGCAATCTGCCAGCCAGCCATTGCTTACGAGCGGCGATAGGTTCCTGCTCTGCCACCAGCAACGTACCCAGGTTTTCACCGTCTGCCAAACGAGAGAGAACTTTGTCAGCGCGACCACCCACAATCAGCGTATTGGCGCCGGAACGCGCGGCCAGCCTGGCGGCCCTCAATTTAGTAATCATGCCGCCTCGCCCCAGGGAGCCCCCATCACCTGCCAACAAGTCAAGCGCGGGATCTCCAGCACGCCCCTGCGAAATCAGCTGGGCTTTAGAATTCTTGCGGGGATCGGAGTCGAACAGACCATGCTGATCGGTGAGAATCACCAAAAGGTCCGCATCAATCAGGTTGGCCACCATGGCGGCGAGGCTATCATTGTCTCCGAAACGAATTTCATCGGTTACAACCGTGTCGTTCTCGTTGATCACCGGCACCACACCGAGGGCTATAAGGGTTTGCAGGGTATTGCGGGCATTGAGGTACCGCTCCCGGTTGGACAGGTCATCGTGGTCAAGCAACACTTGGGCCGTATGGCGATTGAACTGCTGAAACTGGAACTCGTAGGCCTGCACCAACCCCATCTGTCCCACTGCTGCTGCTGCCTGTAGTTCATGGACGGAGGACGGGCGCTTGCGCCACCCCAACCTGGACATACCTTCAGCCACCGCCCCCGAAGAGACCAACACAACCTCAATGCCCTGCTCAAGTAATTGCGCCACCTGGGCAACCCAGCCGCCAATAGATTCGCGGTCGAGACCGCGACCATCAGCAGTGAGTAATGCACTACCAATTTTGACGACCCAGCGGCGAGCATTCCGCACAACGTTTCTGTCGCTCATAAATAATCTGCGGTCTTAGTTTCCAACTCAGTTAACAGGCTATGTCTTGTTGCTAGCAGTGTTTTCGCCGTATCGAGAATAGAGTCGGCCAATATCGTCGACAAAGACTCGGGCAGCTCATTGATATCCAGTATACGTCCCGTGCCATCGGGCAAAATCAACACATCTACTATCAAGTCGCGCCAATGAATCCCATCTTCCCGCATACAGGTGCTATCGCTGACATTGCAGTACAACGCTAGCGTTTTTCCTTCTGACCCTATGAAGTGGTATGCATTATAGGGACGGTCTTCCCAGAAGTAACCGAAGCTGAGTGACCCCTGCGGGATTTTCACACCACCCAGCACGACTTCTTCAGGCACTATATAGAGAACAACCAGCCAATTTTGGCCCCGATCGACAACATCACAACAAAACTGCAGCCTTTCTCCTGACAGTGTTTCCTTGATTTCAAGGACATGTTGTTTCATCAGGGGGAATAGATAACCTCAACGTCGTAATCATCATCGTCAAAGTCATCGTCATCGTCGTCATCGCTTTTGCGACGACGATGAAGAGATTCGATCTGATCCCGCGCTTCCTGCTGCATCTGTCGTTGCAACTCCAGTTCCCGTTCTGCGGCCTCAGGATTATTGCGTTCCTCATCCCAGCAGGCCTCCAGATATTCAAGGATATCGTGAGTGAGCTGTTTAGTCCCCTCTCCGGACAGAGCGCAGACCCGGTACACCGGCCCCTGCCAATTCAGCTGCTCAACCACATCGGCGCAACGCTGCTCGCGTTCATCTTCCGGCAATAGATCCAGTTTGTTTAACACCAACCAACGATCGCGACTCCAAAGGGTAGAGCTAAACCGATCAAGCTCATCCTCAATAATAGAGACGTTATCAGCCGGGTTAGCGCCATCCGGCGGAGACATATCTACCAGATGCAACAAGAGACGGGTGCGTGTCAGGTGTTTCAGGAAACGGATACCCAGTCCGGCACCTTCAGCAGCGCCCTCTACCAGCCCGGGGACGTCGGCAATTACAAAACTGCGATATTTGTGTGGGGCAACTACGCCAAGATTGGGCACTAACGTGGTGAATGGATAGTCTGCTACCTTTGGCCGCGCAGCAGATACGGCACGAATAAATGTGGATTTTCCAGCGTTCGGCAATCCGACCAATCCCACATCGGCCAGCACCTTTAGTTCAAGGCGCAAATTGCGAGCTTCCCCCTCTTTTCCAGGGCTGGTCTGGCGAGGCGCACGGTTAATACTCGATTTAAACCGCGTATTGCCCAAACCATGATAACCACCGTGGGCAACCATCAAACGCTGACCAGGCTCGGTGATATCGCCCAATACTTCCTGGGTATCTTCATCAATTATCGTGGTGCCCACTGGCACTTTGAGAACCAAGTCTTCACCGCCCCGGCCAGTGCAATTGCGGCTACTGCCACCTTGGCCATTCTGGGCCTGAAAACCACGCTGGAAGCGATAATCTACCAACGTATTGAGGTTTTCATCTGCTTCCAGATACACGGAGCCACCATCGCCACCATCGCCACCATCCGGGCCGCCCTTGGCGATAAATTTTTCACGGCGAAAACTCATGCAGCCATTACCACCGTGACCGGCCTGAACGTGAATGGTGGTTTCATCGACAAATTTCATGACAGCAGTATACCGCGCTCAATTTCAAAAGGGTTGAGGCCAACGCCATGCAACCGCATGGACAAAATGGCTATTTTTTCCGGAGATGATGTACAAACACAAAAAAACCCCGCCAAGGCGGGGTTTTTTAACAAAATCCAGCCTTAGGCGGATACAACATTCACGTATTGACGGTTATTTGGACCTTTTACTGTGAACTGTACCTGGCCATCTACTGTAGCAAAGATAGTGTGATCGCGACCGATGCCAACATTGTTGCCCGCATGGAACTTGGTGCCACGCTGGCGAACGATGATGTTACCTGCGGCAACCTGTTCCCCACCAAAGCGTTTAACACCCAATCGTTTACTTTCTGAATCGCGACCGTTACGGGTACTACCACCAGCTTTCTTGTGAGCCATGATATTCTCCTAATTTACTCTCAACCAGCGTTGATGCTGGTAATTTTAACTTCGGTGTACCACTGACGGTGGCCCATTTGATTGCGGTAGTGCTTGCGACGCTTGAACTTGATGATTTTCACCTTGTCACCACGACCGTGGCTAAGCACCTCAGCTGTGACCTTGCCACCTGCTACCAGAGGAGTGCCAATCGCGATGTTGTCGCCGTCGGCAACCATCAGCACTTCATTGAAATCAAAACTCTCACCTGTAGGGATTTCCAGCTTCTCCAAACGCAGGTATTCACCTTCCTGCACTCGGTGCTGCTTACCACCACTTTTAATCACTGCGTACATATATGCTCCGTATTCGCTCATGCCTGTTCTAAGCCGGAGGAACGATTTCCTCAAGGCCGGTTTTGCGAGGTCGGCAATTCTAAGTGAAAGCTCCCCCCACCGCAAGCAGAACCCACCCTAAAAAGCCCGGGTTATGGGGACTTGGCTTGACAGTCACCCTGCCCCTCACTAGGATGCCCTCGCAACTTTATTTACGCGCTGCCATCACGATCCCGCCCAAATAAATAACTGAACGACAAGGCTACGGCATGCTGCCCTTTCACGAAGTGGTCAAACCCCAGTTTGAACAGGTCAATGACCTGATTGTCAGCCAACTGCATTCCGACGTTGGACTGGTAGAAAACATCGGCCAATATATTATTGATGCGGGTGGCAAGCGCCTGCGGCCCTTGCTGGTTCTCTTGAGTGCCAATAGCTGCGGATATCGTGGCGACCACCACATTGCCTTGGCTGCCATTATCGAATTTATTCACACTGCCACCTTGCTGCACGACGATGTGGTGGACACATCGGATTTGCGGCGCGGCCGGGCAACCGCCAACGCACGCTTTGGCAATGCCCCCAGCGTGCTGGTCGGCGACTTCCTATACTCCAGAGCTTTCCAGATGCTGGTCGCCATCGGCAACATGGACATCATGCGTATCATCGCTGATACCACAAACATCATCTCCGAAGGTGAAGTTCAACAATTAATCAATGCTGGCAATCCCGATACCACCGAGGACGCTTACAACGAAGTGATTCGCAAGAAAACAGCACAACTCTTCGAAGCCGCCACTCACACAGGTGCGATTCTTGCTGGAGTTGATGGCACTCAAAGTAACGCCATGCGCTTATATGGCCATCACCTGGGCATGGCTTTCCAGCTGGTCGACGACGCCCTGGATTACAATGGCAATACTGATGAACTGGGTAAGAATGTCGGTGATGATCTTGCCGAAGGTAAGCCAACCTTACCTCTTATCCACGCCATGAAGCATGGCACAAAGAGTCAGGCTGAATTGATCAGAGCGGCTATAACGGAAGGCGGTATCGATCAACTGGATGCTATCCTCGAGGCCATTCATGCTACCGGGGCACTGGATTACACCATGGAGCGCGCTGGACAACATGCCCGGACAGCAAAAACCTGTCTGGAGGGAATGTCAGATTCAAACGAACTGCGCGCCATGTCAATGCTGGCCGATTTTGCGATTAATCGAAAATTTTAAAGAAAGTTATTTTCATCCAAACAGCTCTGAGTTTGGCCTTGCACTCCAATTAAAGTTTTACATCTGGCTCAGCTATCCCCCCAGAAGCCCAGATTTTCTGGACTTAACCATGGGATCAGCTAAAATTCGCCCCCTCGACATGAAATCCACTTGAGCAAAGGCAATACAATCAATGACCATTTTTGTTCCACAGTCGCAGAATTCATATAGTCGCGAAGAAATCGTGGCTTGCAGCAATGGCGACCTATTTGGTGAAGGTAATGCCAAACTGCCAGCAGACAATATGCTGATGGTGGATCGAATCACACGTATTCATGCAGAAGAAGGTGAGTACGGCAAGGGACTAATCACTGCCGAGTTGGATATTCGAAAGGACCTGTGGTTCTTTGGCTGCCATTTTCACGGCGACCCTGTGATGCCCGGTTGCTTAGGACTCGATGCCATGTGGCAGCTGACGGGATTTTTTCTTGCATGGAAAGGAAATCCTGGTCGTGGCCGAGCACTGGGTGCAGGAGAGGTCAAGTTTTTTGGCCAGATTCTACCCGATGCAAAATTGGTCAGTTATCGCATTGATATTTCAAGAATTGTTGAAAGAAAGTTGAAAATGGCAATCGCTGACGGCAAGGTGTTTGTAGATGGCAGAGAAATCTACAGTGCCAAAGACTTGCGCGTCGGACTTTTTGAATCAACTGACAACTTTTGATCCTTTCTATTACAATTACCGGACCTGATGGCCGGCTTGGGGAGTAATCGATGAAACGTGTGGTAATTACAGGAATGGGTATTGTTTCCTGTCTCGGCAATGACAAGGAAACCGTTACCCAATCCCTGCTGGAGAGCCGCTCCGGCATCGTCTTCCGGGAAGATTTCCAGGAGATGGGCTTGCGTTGTAATGTAGCAGCTAGCCTGGATCTTGATCCCACCGAGTACATCGATCGCAAAGTATTGCGCTTCATGGGCCCTTCCGCCGCTTATGGCTATATCGCTATGGACCGTGCTATTACTGATTCCGGTCTTAGTGAAGATCAAGTCTCCAATGTGCGCACCGGGCTGGTTATGGGATCTGGTGGCGTATCGGGCCAGATGTTCACAGAAACCATCGACGTAATGCGCGAACGCGGCATTAAGAAGGCCGGCCCCTATCGAGTGACACAGATTATGGCCAGCACCGTATCGGCCTGTCTCGCCACACCGTTTAAGATCAAGGGCACCAACTATTCCATTGCCTCTGCCTGTGCCACCAGCGCACACAGCATCGGCCACGCCATGGAACTGATCCAGATGGACAAACAGGACGTGGTTTTTGCCGGCGGCGCAGAGGAAATGCACTGGTCAATGGCCGGGATGTTTGACGCCATGGGCGCCCTGTCCAGCAAATACAACGACACCCCCGAAAAAGCCTCCCGCGCCTATGATGCCGACCGCGATGGCTTCGTGCCTGGCGTCGGTGCCGGCTGTCTGGTAGTCGAAGAGCTGGAACACGCCCTGGCACGTGGTGCAAAAATTTACGCCGAAATTGTTGGCTACGGCTCAACCTCAGATGGCTATGACATGGTGGCGCCGTCGGGAGAAGGTGCTGTCCGGTGTATGAAGATGGCTATGGCCACCACCAATGGCGACATTGATTACATCAACACCCACGGAACAAGTACTCCCGTAGGTGATCTTCAGGAACTGAAAGCCATTAAAGACACCTTTGGCGCCCAGGTCCCTCCAATCAGTTCTACCAAGTCACTGTCCGGTCATGGACTCGGTGCCGCCGGTGTGCAGGAAGCCATCTTCAGCCTGTTAATGATGGAAAATGACTTTATCTGTGCGTCTGCCAATATTGACAATATTGACCCTGAAGCCGCCAATCTGCCTATCGTCACCAAACGTGTTGACAATGCCAATCTGCAACGGGTGATGTCGAACAGCTTTGGCTTTGGCGGCACCAATGCCACACTGGTATTCCAGCGTTACAACTAATCGCCCACTCGCCCTGGCTCACACCGGGGCTGTTGACAAACATCGACCTATGGCCCGAGATCATTTCTCCTGAATGGCAACATCATTGACCGTCAGACCAACCTTTGTCCCTCTCATCGCCCTGCTCGACTTTGCTATTGTCATTGGCTCCAGTGTTCTAGCTTATTCGCTTAGATTTGGGCAAATCAATCTGCCGATTAAGTACCAGGTTCTGGCTAGTGGTGCAGCACTACTATTGGTCTTTTGCCTGACAATCACAGGTGTCTATGACTCATGGAGAGGGCGGAAACTTCTGTCTCTGATCAAGCGCTATACCCTCAGCCTTGCTCTGGCAATGGCTCTCCTCGCCACCTTTCTGGTATTTACCAAAACCTCAGAAGAGTTTTCAAGGCTCTGGATTGCCTCCTCTATGTTGTTAGTATGGTGCGGCGGCATTAGTTACCGCTGCGCCCATTTTCTCTACCTGAGACATTTAAGACGTTCAGGCAAAAATCTCCGAACGATTTTGATTATCAGCCCCAATATCGATCACTCCAAAACAACGTTTACACCAGAGAATCTCCGCCTTGCTGGTTATCATGCAATTGATTACGTCGCCGCGAGTCAGATAGAAGGATGGATTAAGGATGGTCGATTAATTACTGAACTACACCAACGGCCTGCCAGCGAAGTCTGGCTAGACTTACCTCTAAGCATGGGTAGTTTTATCAAGGATATCGTCTACGAGCTGCGCCATTCGACCATGGACATCCGCTTTTTTCCAGATTTTGAGGATATACAGCTACTCAATCATAAAGTCTCCAGTGTCGTTGGGCACTACGCCATTGATATCAGTTGCACACCGCTAAGCGGCTTTAACCGGATTCTTAAACGGATAGAAGACCTCTGTATTGGCTCACTAATCTGCCTGCTCATCGCCCCTGTCTGCCTATTGATTGCCCTGGCCATCAGACTCAGTTCGCCAGGCCCCATCCTGTTCAAGCAGTATCGCCATGGTCGGGATGGCCGACGCTTCAAGGTCTATAAATTTCGTTCCATGGAGGTCCATGAAGAGGCCAACGGCTCTGTCACTCAAGCACAACTGGGAGACCCCAGAGTAACCAAACTGGGCGCCTTTCTGCGCCGGACCAGCCTGGATGAATTGCCTCAGTTCATTAATGTTTTACAGGGGCGCATGTCGATTGTCGGTCCCCGCCCCCACGCTCTTGCCCACAATGAGTATTATAAGGATGTAGTGGAATCCTATATGTGGCGACACAAGGTCAAGCCCGGTATCACCGGGCTAGCTCAGGTACGCGGCTATCGGGGCCTCACCGATACCCTGGAGAAAATGGAAAAACGGGTAGAGTGCGATCTGGAATACATCAATAACTGGTCTCTTTGGCTCGATCTTAAAATCATCCTGCAAACCGTATTCAAAGGCCTAATCCATAAAAATGCCTTCTAGTCTCGCCAAAGCTCGAGACTTGTTAATAGAGACTCACCTGCCTATTGTTTTCTATATTCGCTCAAACAGTTAGTATCATTCAATCAATCGAATGCGTAGCCAAATACAGATAATAATCACAGGTGCTATAGATGAAACTCTACGATTATCCAGGAGTACCAAACCCCCGCCGTCTCAATATATTTCTGACGGAAAAAGGACTCGATTTCCCGCGCGAACAGGTTGATCTGCTTAAAGGGGAGCAGTTCGCCGAAGATTTTCGCAGAAAAAGCCCCAACTGCGACGTGCCAGTATTGGAGCTCGATGACGGCACCTGCATCTCCCAGACAAATGCCATTTGCCGTTACCTTGAGGCATTGCAGCCCGAACCACCTCTCTACGGACGCAATCCCAGAGAAATAGGTTTAGTTGAGATGTGGAATAACATCTGCTTTACCAATGGCTTCCAAGCTGTAGCAGACTTATTCAGAAACGGCCCAGATTGGTTTGAAGGGCGCGCGCTAGTTGGCCCCCATAACTACAACAAAATCCCGGAGTTGGTCGAACGCGGGCGCCAACGGATTAATAATTTCTATAGTGATATAAACCAACATCTAAATGGAAAAGACTACTTTGTCTCGGGCTATTTTTCAGTCGTCGATATCACGGCATTGGTCACTGTCGACTTTGCCATCTGGACCGGAGTGACCATTTCCCCTACCCATGAGCACTTACTTAACTGGCATCATAGGCTCTCGGAACGCCCAAGCATCAAGGTGAACAGTTAGTATTCACGCTGTCATGACAGCACCTACTTTCCGCGGTACACTTCGCACTTAATTTTATGGCATTGGAGCAAGGCATGGCCCGGGGTATCAACAAGGTTATTTTGATTGGCAATTTGGGTAAAGACCCGGAAACCCGCTACCTACCCAGCGGAGGTGCAGTCACTAATCTTACACTGGCAACCAGTGAAACCTGGAAGGACAAACAATCCGGCCAACAACAGGAACGCACAGAATGGCACCGAGTGGTCTTTTTCAATCGCCTGGCTGAGATCGCGGCCGAGTACCTCAAAAAAGGCAGCAAGGTGTATATTGAAGGTTCCCTGCGCACTCGCAAATGGCAGGGTCAGGATGGCCAAGACCGCTACACTACAGAAATCGTTGCCAGTGAAATGCAAATGCTTGACGGAAGAGGCGGGGCTTCAGGTTACGATGACAACACCCCACCCATGCAACAATCCCCAAGCCAAGGGAAAGCTCAACCATCACCAAGCTCGAATGTCCAAAATACCCCAGACCCAGGCTTCGACAGCTTTGACGATGACATCCCGTTTTGAATGTCCGCGGCAAGTACTAACAACAAAAAGCCCCTTAACTAAGGGGATTTTTGTTGTTAGTCCATCACACAATACTTCTAACTACTGGGTTCCAACGGTCGACCCAATACATCCTCCATACACTTGCTGTTATACAGATCATGGTCAACCTTAAAATAGGCCAGCCGATGCTCAGGTATTACCACCACATCAAACACACCCGGCACCTTACCAACAAAATCTGCAGCGACAATTTTTTCTTCAGGCTCTAGAGATACAACGAGACTTTTGAGGTGTCGAGGTTTTTTCATCGTTAGAGCCGCCATCAGCCACAACAAAATCATTGCAGCTGCCATCCAGAAAACCTGGTGGTAACCGTAGTTATGGGCAACAAAACCACCCGCAACCCCTCCGGCAAAAGCTCCGAGAAACTGGCTGGTGGAGTATATGCCCATGGCAGTTCCCCGCCCGCCTGCCGGCGCAGACTTGCTGACCAGCGATGGCAATGTCGCTTCCAGCAGATTAAAGCCCATAAAGAATACAAACAGACCAAACACAAATAACCAACGGCTGCTATAACCGAAGCCCAGCAATAATTCTCCCACACCGAGGACCACTACTGCCGCAACAAAAACCGGCTTCATTTTGCGCTTGGTCTCAGCAACAATGATAAATGGCAACATACACAGGAATGACAGCCCCATGGCTCCGAGATAAATCATCCAGTGATCACTGCGCAAGAAATGGAGGCTTTGCTCGAGCATGACGGGAACCGCCACCCAACTAGCCATTTGCGCAAAATGCAATGTACCGATGCCCAGGTTGAGGCGCATCAGCTCACTATCCCGGAGCAGCCGCCCAAACATATCAGGAACAGCCTCTGCTTCTGCGTTGTGCACCACTGTCGCCGGTGTGGGAATCACCATCAGCAAAATCAAGATACCCACTATTGCCAACGCGGCAGCAATCCAGAACAAACCAGAGAGGCCCCATTTGTGAGCGAGAATGGGCCCGAATACCATAGAGAACGCAAAAGAAATTCCGATACTGCCGCCCACGGCGGCCATTGCCTTGGTACGGTTCTGCTCCGTGGTCAAA
>JBFICU010000030.1:0-10256 GCA_041581855.1 Porticoccus sp.
GCCAGTCTGAATGTCTCCCAGGGCTACCTCTCAAAAATGCTGAAGCTGTGCGAACTGCCGAAGGTCTACCTTGAATGCCTTGAAGGGGTAGGGAGCCTAACCCTGCGACAGGGGCTGGAGGTGATTGATATTGATAAGGCGTTTACTGCCAAGCAGCGCGATGATGCACAGGAGCGCATAAAAGCCGATCTGGGCGCGAAACGCTTTAAGGGCGGTGACAAGCTGGTCAATGCACTGCGAGCGATCCAGAAGGAAATGACAGCCTCCAAGAAGGGAAAGAAAGCGAATGGTGAGACGGTCATCAAGAATGCGTCAGGGAAGGTGATTGCCAAGCTGGTTCCGCACCGTACCGAGGAGGGGCGTTGCAAGATCGAGCTGTTTGATGTCACGCAAGACCTGGTCGGCCAACTGCTCGAACACATAGAGAATGCGGGTCGCGAATAGGGATTATTCCCCGGGAATAAGTGAATTATTCCCCGGGAATAATTAAAGCAAATCGTCTATATATCAATAGGTTATCTGGGAATATCTGCAAATTTGCAACGGTTGCAATTTTGCAGAAAAGGGACCATTCCCACCCCCTCAAGAGCGCGGCATCCACCGCGCTTTTTTTGTGCCCCACGGCCGCCAGACTCTTTTGGTTCCGATCGGAACCAAAGGGTGCTGGCGCTTCAACCAGGGGTAGGGCAGGGCGGTTTGACCGGCATCTATCACCGGGTTAATGGGGTAGATCAGAAGGGGAGGGGAGGTCGGTTCCGGTCGGAACCAACGGGTCACGGGGGTGGGTTTTTGTCGTCAGGTAGGTTTGGTTCCGATCGGAACCAACGGGTTACGAGAGCGCATATCACTGTTCAGGATGCTTTGGTTCCGATCGGAACCAAAGGGTGCTGACAGTGTGAAAGGGGCGAATAGGGGAGGGGGAAACCGTCTGAATTCACCCCCAAACGGGGGTGCTGAAATCCGCCAGGGTGGTTTGGTTCCGATCGGAACCAACGAGGTCTGAGGGGGTGTTGCCGTGTTCAGGATGCTTTGGTTCCGATCGGAACCAAGCATTCCTGACGCGGTTAGTCGGTGTAAGTCTCCAGTGCGCCACGGGCCTCTCGGCGCTCGATTTCAGCCGCCGAACCCGGCCAGGGGCGCGGTAGAGAGTAGTTGAATACACGACCGCCCTCGCCGCTCAGATCGCCGTAATAGCGCTGGTTTGATGTGTCTACATGCCCCATTAATGCGGCCAGTTCATAGGGGCTGTATGCCTGCGTGCGACGGATCTCACTCGCAAATAGGTGTCTGGCGGTATAGACCGTCATCGGGCCGGAGGCGGAAGTCTTTTCGTGAATGTCTTTCCTCACCTTGTCCATGCAGTAGATGAAGGTCTTGCGTAGGCGCTCGTAATGGTCTGGCCACGCCTCTTCATCATGTGCCCAGGTAATGACTCGATCGATTACTTTCCTTTCCTGTTCCGTGAACTGGTCAAGCACCAGGTATCGTTGCAGCTGGGTCGGCGGCAGGCCCTTTTCTTCAGAGAGCGCATCGTCATCACGGGGGTGTTTTACCTTGGCTGTATTCACCGATAGCACCCAGTCGAGCCTATGGCCCAGTGCAGGACAATACATCGTCGGGTGAAGCTCCGCAGTGCCCCACTCGATCGGTCGCAGTCCAGTCATCATGGAAGCCTGGAAGAGGGCAGCACACTCGCCACCATGGGTGTACTTGAATTCACCGAATTCGTTCTGTGCAATCAGCTCACGCATCACCAGGGAGACGGCATCCTTACCAACCTCTTCCGCATACAGGCCCTTGGCTGTACGGACATCGTTCTTAGGACGCGATTTCGCCTTCTCGATCTGATCCCAGTGATCGGTAGAGACAGGACGCCCTTTGCGGGCCACACGCATGATCTGGTCGCCCTGATCTTCAAAGCCTTCATGGCGCGCCTTGTACGCCAGACACTTGCGATAGTAGAGGAAGCTGGGGCGCTTCATCGTCTCGCTCAATCGCTCCAGCCAGTTGCAGAACAGGTCGATATCATCAAACCAAAGAACGTCCTCTCCCTCCGCTTTACGGAAGCGTTCAATCAGACCGTCCGCCCGCTTGATCATCGCGTTGTCACTCTCTTTCGTCACGGCATCATTCCATTCAATCAGGTGGATTTCTTCACAATGTTCGACGTCGAACATTTCATCGATAACAGGCCAGTTTGAACGGCATCAGCCAATATCAACGACCAGCAATTCATCACAGATACAACCAGGGAATACCCACAGGCACGCAGAGCCAATAGCGGGACAGATATCACCCAGGGAAGGAATAAGCGCACTGAACCGAATGAGACGAGGCCAACACACATAGCGGGGAATCCCTGCATGGGGGTGGCATCAGTATCAATCGGGTGCGGCATCAGATACCCAACTGGTTGACGGCACCCAACTGGATGACCGGCACACAAGTGGGGAGCCTGTACCACACTTATTGTCCCCCGGGATAGAAACGGAAAAACCGGAAAAAACGTTCGATAACGAACGGCCATCGTCCTAATGGCTTTGAACAGGGGGTTCCGATTGGGGGTTTTCTTCATTGTCTTCCCTGTGTTTGTACCTATTGCTGTCTAATATGTACCCTCTGCTGTCAATAGTCAAATCAAGGGGTTTAGGTTTTGTCCATCTTTTGGTTTGGCCTGGAACAAGGGGGCTCCTCGTTGCTTTGCCCCTTTTTGTACCTTGTGCTGTCAACGGGCTGGCCGCCGCAGGATGGGGGTGGAGGACAGAACGCACTGCATCAGGGGGTGTGTGTGGCGTGTTGGGGGGTGGTGGTGGTCTTGCGTTATGGCGGGTGTACGTTCACAATATGTAAAGTATATATGATACAGAGGACATAAAAGCGGTGGACTATAACCTACCTCCCGAGATCTACGATTCACTACTTCAACCAAAATCCGCCTACGAAGTCTCCGTGCCGGATGAACTCAGCCAGCTCTACGATTTGCGTTCTGCGCTCTCCGATGAAGACAAGGAGAAGGCCAGCCAAGACAAGGTAAAAGGACTGCGCCTGGGATCGATTCGGCAGGAGGCATTGAGGCAGGGAACCCTGACGGCACTCCATTGGCGGTACGACCAAATTGAGGATCGCCTGGAACAGCTGGCGGGCACATTGGATGCCGTTTTCAATTTCCGCCCGTTCATCGAAGAGGGGCGAGTGTTGTCCCCAGCCGTGGCCAAAAGCGAATCTATCCAGAGCCGAAATGGGGAAGGGATTACGGAGGCGGCAGTCTCTTTCACGATCACCGAAGAGGCTCGTTTGGTAACCGTGTCTCCGACATTTCGGGATTACCTGTTTCACCATTTTGAAGGACCGGATAGTCCCCACCCGGTACTCCTGCCAAAGGACAAAAACGAGGAAGCGATTTGGCGTGATGGCGTTACCCAGGGGTGGTCATTGGGAGTCCAGCAGGCGAATGAGATTTTCGAGGACAGCGTTTACCGGCTCCAAAATGCCATCTCCGGACGTATCACTTATCGGTCACTGGTGGCCACCGGATATATCAAACCGGCAGCCCTGGACGTGACCGAAATGGGAGTGACCTACAACGGCCGAACCATGAATGTGGGAGAGAGCTTCTATGAGATTAAGACCGACGCCCAGTACCAGCCGGTAACTGAGTGGCGCGGTGTTTGGGAAACCCCTGGGCAGAAATAATTGATATGGATGCGATGACAGTGGGCGCTGAACAGCGGGTAGATGGGAGCAAGGCCGGGATGAACAGAAGAGCAGTTCGGGAAGTGCTGGATGACGAAATTCGGTTAGAACGGGAGGGCAGCCAATTCCGACTCAAAGGGCTGTCCATGATGATTGTTCGTCGGGAGATGGATGTCATTTTGGGATTGCTGGCCGATGCCGGAGCCGATGATGTATTCCTGTCATCGGAAAGCCCACTGTGCGCCAAGATTAATGGCACGGTTCACCGTCTGGTGGAACGGAACCTATCGGTTCAGGAAATCAGTGGGCTGATCGGCGAGATGCACATGGCATCCACTCCCGGGCGACTGGCCAGTGGTGATGTGGATTTCCTGTATAGCGTCCCGGTCAGCAACATGAAGTCCTGGCGCTTCCGTTGTAACGGAACCGGGATCATGGGAACCCAGGGCACCGCAAACGGCATGGCGTTGGCCATGCGCTCCATTCCCGATTGTCCGCCCTCCATGGATGATCTGGACGTTCCCACGGAATTGCGCAACAACCTGTTCCACGACAATGGCATTGTCATCGTCACTGGCCCGACCGGGTCAGGCAAAACCACTTTGTTGGGATCGTTCGTGCGTCACGCTGCGACCATGGCGGAAGGCAAGCACATCATCTCCTATGAGTCGCCACCGGAGTTTGATTACTTTGCCATACCAAACCCAACGGGATTGATCGAAACCTCGGACGTGGGCATTGGTGGCCATCTGAGAGACTATGCTTCGGCAGTCCGGAACAGCCTTCGCCGGAATCCCGATATCATTCTCTGTGGTGAGGCCCGGGACCGGGAAACCATTGAGGGTGCTATCGAGGCTTCCATGACCGGGCACCTGGTATTTACCACCTCCCACACTAACCAAGTGGCGCCGACCATTTCCAGGATGGCCAATATCTTTCCGGAGGGTGACCGCGCCAAGATCACGGATGCGCTGATTTCATCTGTCCGTGGAATTATCCACCAGCGCCTTGTCAGGCAACCGGATGGCCGGGGCAGAACCGCGGTCATGGAATGGCTCTTCTTCGACCAGGCTGTCCGCGAAGAGCTGTACAAGCATTCTGACTCAGACCTGACGCCGGTCATTGCCCGGCTGGTTCAGGAAAAAGGGTATCCACTGGGACGCGACCTGAAGACCAAGTATGCGGCGGGCCGGATCATGGATGATGACTGCAGACGTATCATTATGGAGCTGAAGCGATGAGCGACGGTTATAGAGACGGTTCTGGTGTTCTATGGGCTCATGGCAGCAAGCGGAGCAAGATCGGCCCGTTTAAGAGCTTCGTCGTGGTGCCGGTGTTGGCATGGTTTCTGGTCCCGCCATTCAGCACCCTTCACCTGATCATCTGGGTGGCGATTCTGGTTGTGATGGATACGCGGAACCTGGGGCTGCTGGATGTGATTGGTAAGACGAAGTTGGTTCTAACGCGGGGCAAGAAACGCTTTGCCCGAAGGTGGAGAATACAGAAGAGGAACCTATGAAAAGGGGGGCATGAAGCCCCCCTTTTTTTAATCGCTGTTTTTGGGCCGGGATATGTTCCGGAGCGTCATATAGCAGAAAACCATATTAACTAGAAACGCCACGAACAAAGCGCCGTTGACGATCTTGGCGTACATCGAGTCGGTGATCAGGAAGTTGAACAGTGTAAATGCGCAGAGACAGATAAAAACCACTATGCCCTGCTTCATCTTCTTCCGTCCCAGAATATCGGTCTCGGGAGATTCCGGCAGGCGTTCCTCGCTGGTCCACCCTTCTTTCAGTGATTTGTAGATATTGGTGGCGGTATCCAGGTGGATCCGGGGATTGCCAATCGCCAATCTGAATACTTTGCTCCAAGTGTGCAATTCCAGAGTAGATCCGACAAATCGGAAAAATCTGTTTGGGCGTTTGGTCTTATGCTCATTGTCTGGGGGGTGGCTCATAGGTGCCTCGTTGCTTTTCGGGTGCCATAAACTTATTATGTATTCTATACATTATACACCTTAGGGCAAAGAGCATGCTTCCCCAGGATGAAGAGCTGGCGAAAATCGTCGCCATTATGGAAAACCGCGAGGACTGGACCATTGATAATGAGCTGGCCATTCGCAGCCTGCTGACCCGTATGGGAGACAAGTACCAGTCCCCGCAACTGACGGAGTGGGCATCTGAGAATCCCAAATCGGCACTGATTGCACTCGGCTCGATTTCGACCGGCAAGTGTATCGAGATTGTTCGAGCGCTGGATGAACAGAAGCCTGGCTTCGCCAATATGTTGCTTTTGTATGCCAGGCGCGAGCGGAAAAATCCGGTCATTGGACTGTTACCCAAAAGACTGTTTTGTCTCCACCGGGTAGGGCTTCTGTCCCAGATCTTTTCTCCCGATCGGTTCCGGTCAATCGAGGCTGTTATTGCTGCGCACAGGAGGGCCGAAAATGCGTCTTGATAAACGATCACTATTCCGGATGGTGGGAGGCAGCGCATTGTGGATTGTGCTGGGCTTTGTAGCTCAACCATCTCTAGCTGCAACGACTCCCGATGGCTGTGTGATACCTGAATGGCGGCAAGCCAGATACGACAAGCTGGTAGATACCATGTGGAACGTCTCAGAGCAGGTACAGCCGCTTTCCAAAGTCGGGGCTACCGATCGCTCCTGTCTATCTGACTTTCAAAATATGGGAGTCGACCTATCTGCAGAGATCCCGACATCCATTGGCGGCTTGTTAAGCATGCTCAAAGACTCACTCATGGATGGCGCTTGCGAAATCGCCGAGCGGTGGGTGCAGGACGCTGTAAGCGATATGAATAACAACCTGCGGCAGTCAGTGGGTGGCAACATTGCAAATACATCGATTAGCCGGTCAGGCCTGTCGATCAGATCCAATGCCACATCCTCTGTGCAGAACACTATTTCATCGAGTACCGGGATTCGCACCAACGTGCCGAAAACGCGCAAAACCGAAAGTACCTCGGTCGATGAACTGTTAAAGAGGATGTGACTGTGAGTAGAAAGGATAAGAGCCGGATGGCAAGAATCACCGCAGCGGTGGTACTGGCGTGTGCAGGTAAAGTTTATGCAGCGGGCATCCCTGTTATTGATATCCAGGCGAATGAAACATTGGGCGGTGGCTTTAAGGCGGTAACCGACAACATCACCAATCTGGGTTCACAAATCGACCGCTCGATTTCGTCTAACACTGATGTCCTGGTGGCGCAGTTGAAGGGCTTGCCGTTGACGATTGAAAAGTATCAGGCAGCGGTCCAGTACGATCCCGGTGTGGCAGTGATCCCCGAGGGGCGTTGTTCTTTCGTAGAAAGAGCTGGAACCATTTCGGAGATTGAAAAGGTCGTCAAGGAACAGGTAAAGGAAGAGCTTGCGAGTTATCGCAACCGGGGCCAGGAAACCTATAACAGTAATGAGCAGGTGGCCAGCGCACTTACAGTGGCCAAAGAGCTGTCCAAGGTGGCCACAGAGGGTCTGGGTGATGGTGAACTCGCGCCTACCATTGTTGGTGCCCAGGACGAGACGCTCACAGACGAAGAAGTAGCAGCGTTAAAGAGCAAGTGGGAATTCGCCGTGATGCCTGTCCGATCGAGCATTCCGAGCGAGGAAATGGAAAGTGGCATTGTGACCAATGAACAGCTTTCCCGCGAATACATCAGCAGTCAGACACAAGTGGAGCGCTTGGAGCTGGCCAGCCAGGTCGGTGCAGAGATTCTTACTCGACGCTCTACCATGGTCCCTATCGATACCGTTGAAGAATATTACCGGAACTTCCCCGATATGGATGGGGTGGATGAGGTGAGCCTTGCCAATCTGGACAAGACGTTGGCGACCTATCGGCTTCAATCGAACGACTGGCTTCGTTGTGTGAATTCCGATTGCTCGGAGAAAGAGTTAATCGCTGAACTGGCACTGATGAATGCACAGCGACTGGAGTTGGAGTATCGCCAGCAGCACGGACTGGAGATGCAGAATCTATTGTTATCGATGGTGCTGTCCAGCCTGGAAGAAATGCGGGATGCCTCGCTGAGAAGCGCACGAGACTAAGGGGATCGGAAAGTGAAACTGGAAGGCTCGGTCATAAGATATTTGGTGGCTTTCACCCTGGCGCTATTTTCGCTGAGTGCCGGCGCCGTGGATCAAGATACGGTTATGGATCTTATCCAGCAGGGAGGAGGCGATGGTTTGACCATCACCGAGCAGTTGCTCGAAATAATCTTCCAGGGTGGAACCATTACCGATCAGCAGGATGGGCTGCTGGGTGCGCTGTCGCGAGTATTGAATTCCGCTGTTCTTGTCTATGTCGTTGCATCGATATCTGTCGGTGGGATCAACTACGTTTTGCATTCTGCTAATAAGGGCACGATGGGTGGTGGCAAGATATCGAGCATGTGGGTTGTGGTGCGTATGGGCACGTTCCTCCCAATGTTAATCCCTTTGTCGTCCGGTTACTCGGCAGCACAGTACATTGTTAATGGTACGGCCCATGCGGCAACGTATGTCGCTGATGAGGCGGCGCTCGTTGGAACAAGATACATAGCCGATAATGGCACTCCATATCCACTGGAGGTTTGGAATACGAGAGAGCTGCTGCAGGCGGCAATGTTGTCGGAATTGTGCGTAGCGTATTTCAAGGAAGAATATCGTGCAGGTGTGGTAGAGGCTCAGAGCGGGGGTGTGTCTGCGGATAATGAAGCATACAAGGTGGCTCTATCATGGCCGGTAAAGGGTGGCGAGAATAATTTTTGTGGCTCTTTCCGGGTTGCTCGAGGTGTTGAGCCAAATATCGACACTGATTCTCCTTACGATTCAGCATTGCAGGATTACTACGCCTCTGAAGTTGATGCTTTGGTGAAGTTGCGCATGGATGCCCAGCAAATCGTCGAACAGTATTACATGGTGAATGGCAGTTTGAGGGAGTGGCAGCGAGAGCAGGAACGTAGAGCTAACAGGGGTGAGGCTAAGACAGGAGATGCGCCAGCAAAGGCAGAGGTAGATATTGGTGGGGCTGCCAATGCAATGCGGGATGCCACTGAGAATTACGACGCCAGGATGCGGCAGGCTGCTACTCGTTTTGTCAGTTCCGTGAATATGACAAACACCAATGGTAAAACAGAATGGGAAGCCGAGTTGGAAGAAAAAGGGTTTGCCGTATTGGGGACATACTATTTTTCCATGCTCAAAATGCAGCAGTTTGTACGTCAGGCATTGATCAGTAATACGGAGCATAGCCCACCCACCTACAACAATGGGCGAACCGATTACAGCAAAGACATAGGTAAGGATCGAGAATTTTTCTCTGAGGCTTTTCTTGCAATGGCTGAAACGAGTAAGTCCCTGAAGTCCGACTCAGAACTGGGTGAGATTCACGCCTTAGATAGCGTAGACCTGAACTCTGGTATCAGTGGCTTTTTCGGAGATTTTTTATCGGCGATTACTCAACAATTTATTGTTGGCGTCTATAACGTGATAGGCACTGAAAATATAAATGACGAGTCCGGTGAAGCAGCAGCAAGGGACAATGTAGACCTTGTGGTAATGATGCAGAGTCTTGGCTCTGCGCTGGTAACCATAGGCGAACTTGTGGTTGTTGGGGTGTTGATTTTCTTTGCGGCGGGGAAGTCAACGGCTGCGGGTATAGAAGGTTCTATTTTATCATTTAGTGGGGCAAACATTATATCGGGATTAATTAATTTTATTATTGATGTGGCCCTTACTTTTGTTGTGCCCGTAATCATCTATCTCATTGGGCTGGGTTTGTTTTTAATGTACTGGTTGCCCGCAATCCCGGTAATCACTTGGATTATGGCCTATTATGGTTGGCTGATAATTTATTTCTCGGCGCTTATCATTATTCCACCATGGCTGGGGACATTGGTGGTTGCGACTGGTGATGACTGGGTTTCGTCTCACTCGCGCCAGGGTTGGGTGCTGTTATTCGGGTTGTTTGCTCGGCCGACCTTTATGGTGATCATCTTCTTTGCCATCTATATCCTGATGAGACTGGCCGGGTATCTGCTGATGTGGTTTATGGAATACATATTGAGTATCACGGCTACAGGTTTTGCCGGGTTCTTGAGCATGGTTATGATACTGACGGTCGTGAGTATTTTTGCGTATAACCTCGTGACCCGCACCTTCGCACTGTTGCCTGAATTGCCAGATCGCATTATGCGTGGTTTGAATGCCGGACATGACACCTTTGGCGAGCAGGAGAGTGAGATGAAAGGCCGGGGAGCCGCATTTGGTGCCGGGGCAGCTATGATAGCTGGTGGCGGCAAGCAGATGGATGCTCGGAGTAGAAGGATGCAGGAGGCTGCTAAAGGTAGTAAGCCTAACGTGGCGGCGGCGGGGGGCGATAGTCCCGCTTCTACAGGGGAGGGTGCATAATTAAAGGGGCCGAAGAAGTTTACAGCAAAAACTGTGTAAATTAGCGTGTGAGTGAGTGAAAGGCCCGATGTGTTCGGGCTTTTTTCTTTTATGGTATTTTTACACAGTGTGTAAAAAGGTGTGTAAAACCTTACTCGGCTTCGCCGAGTGCTCCA
>JBFICU010000031.1:0-10182 GCA_041581855.1 Porticoccus sp.
AGAGCTGCGCCATGCGCCTTGGATTCTCTGGATTAGCGACTTGTCTGTCAAAGACCCCTATTTCATTCTGCCACTGCTGATGGGCGCCAGTATGTTCTTTCAGCAAAGGCTTAACCCGACACCGCCGGACCCGATGCAGGCAAAGATTATGCAGATGATGCCCATCGCATTTACCTTCTTCTTTATGTTTTTCCCGGCCGGTTTGGTGTTGTACTGGACGGTGAACAACCTCCTGTCCATTGCCCAGCAATGGGTAATTACCAGGCAGATTGAACAGGGGTCCGGAAAAAAATAGCATGAAGGCTCCTTCGGGAGCCTTTTTTGATGTCGGGAGAATAGCCATTGGATCAAGATACGATCGTAGCTGTCGCCACCGCCCCGGGACGAGGTGGGGTGGGGATTGTGCGTATCTCTGGAAAAGAGCTGGATTCGTTCGTTTCTGGATTTATAGGCAAAGCTCTGGAACCTAGACTGGCCAAGTTCACCGGTTTTTATGATGCTGACAACCAGATTATCGACCAAGGATTGGCGATCTATTTTCCCAGCCCCCATTCCTTTACCGGTGAGAGCGTGCTTGAGTTACAAGGGCACGGCGGTCCGGTAATCCTGGATTTGCTTGTCAATCGTGCCCTGGCTTTGGGTGCTCGCCTGGCTCAGCCGGGTGAATTTACCAGGCGTGCGTTCCTCAACGACAAGCTCGACCTGGCTCAGGCGGAAGCCGTAGCCGATCTTATTGACGCCTCTTCGGCACAAGCAGCAAGAAGCGCTGTGCGTTCATTGCAGGGTGCTTTTTCCCAACGTGTACACCAGCTGGTTGAGTCTCTTACTCAGCTGAGAATCTTTGTTGAGGCGGCGATTGATTTTCCCGAAGAGGAAATAGACTTTCTCAATGATGGCCGGGTCGCTGCACAACTTGAAGTAATTCAGCGGCAGTTACAGGATCTGCTTTCACAGGCCCATCAAGGCAGTTTGTTGCGAGAAGGTATGACGGTTGTCATTGCGGGCAAGCCTAACGCAGGTAAGTCCAGTTTGCTTAATGCGTTGTCCGGACGCGATAGTGCTATCGTCACGGAAATCCCAGGCACGACTCGCGATGTGCTGAGAGAAGAAATCAATCTGGATGGCATGCCATTGCATGTGATTGACACTGCTGGATTACGTGATACGGGTGATCTGGTCGAGCAGGAGGGCATACGTCGTGCCTGGCTTGAAATCGCGAAGGCCGACCGCGTACTGTTTGTCATCGATAGCACCCATGATTATTCCTTGCAGCCTGCTCAGAACTGGCCAGAGTATTTCGTTCGTTTCCCCGAGCAGCACAACATTAGCTTTATTCTCAATAAGGCAGATCTTTCAGGTTTATCACCGGGCTTAAATGATCAGGAAGCATATCCGGTGGTAGCGCTCTCTGCTCAGCAAGGTACCGGCTTGTCGTCACTGATCAGCCACCTTAAATCCTGCATGGGATATTGCGGGGCCGGTGACGGTGCTTTTATAGCAAGGAGGCGCCACCTTGATGCATTGAACCGGGCCCAATCATATTTGATTTCTGGTCAGGCTCAATTGAGTGGTGCGGGTGCGGGAGAATTGTTGGCAGAAGATTTACGCATGGCGCAACAGGCGCTCGGTGAAATCACCGGGGCATTTTCTCCAGACGATTTGTTGGGCCGTATTTTCTCCAGCTTCTGTATTGGCAAGTGACTGCTTTATGGGCTGTAGTCACCAAAGTCACAACTCTTCTACAAGAACAGCACGTTAGCGTTTTCTTTACAGGTAATCCCCGGCTAATTCACTTAATACCCACAGCTTATCCACAGGATATGGTTAAAAAATAATCAAAAATAGATTTTTCTTTGTGCATAAAAATAAAGATTGATGTTTTTTAACATGCTGATATATATAACAAATATATTTTTATTCGATGAGGGGTCTGCATGAAAGGTGTGGATAACAGACGTTTTTACCGATAGACTAGCTTCACAAAAAAAGATCGCAAAAACAGCGGCTGATGGACAGCACGTTACCAATAAAAGGGGATTAGCTTGGCTCAGGGTTTGTGGGAAAAGTGTTTGGGTTGCCTGCAGGAAGAACTACCTACCCAACAATTCAATACCTGGATAAGGCCGCTCACACTGGATGCAACTGAATTCGATGGACAGAGTGGACACCCCAAAAGTATCAATCTCCTTGCGCCCAACCGTTTTGTAAAGGACTGGGTATCAGACAAATTTCTCGATCGTATCGTTGAGATTTTTCAACAGGTCAGTGGTGAGCGCTGCGCTGTTACGGTTGAATCTGGCAAGTCTCTGGCAACGAGTGTCAAGAGTAGACCCATAGAGTCTCCCAATGTTATCGAAACACCGAATACCACGAGCACAACACGAATACAGGTGATTCCTGACAATCGTAACTCCGGTGTGGAGGGAGGGCTGAACCACCAGAGCAATGTGAACGAAACGTTCACCTTTGCCTCCTTTGTGGAAGGAAAGTCCAATCAGCTGGCATTAGCAGCCTCAAAGCAGGTAGCCGAAAACCCAGGCAGTTCTTATAACCCGCTGTTCATTTATGGTGGCGTGGGTTTAGGTAAAACTCACCTTATGCATGCGGTTGGCAATGCGCTTAGAAAGCAGAAACCGAATGCCAAAATTATCTACCTTCATTCAGAGCGTTTTGTAGCTGATATGGTCAAGGCGTTGCAATTAAACGCCATCAACGATTTCAAAAGATTTTATCGTTCCGTCGACGCCTTACTGATTGACGATATTCAGTTTTTTGCTGGCAAGGAGCGCTCCCAGGAGGAGTTTTTTCACACCTTTAACGCGTTGCTTGAGGGTGGCCAGCAGATGATTTTGACCTGTGACCGTTATCCAAAAGAAATAGATGGGTTGGAAGAGCGGTTGAAATCGCGATTTGGTTGGGGTCTCACTGTAGCGGTGGAGCCACCAGAGCTCGAAACGCGCGTGGCGATTTTGATAAAAAAAGCCTTACAAGCCAAGGTGGATTTGCCAACGGATGCCGCTTTTTTTATTGCTCAAAGATTGAGATCAAATGTAAGGGAGCTAGAAGGTGCGCTTAAGCGGGTCATAGCAAGTGCTCACTTCACTGGCCGTCCCATTGATATCGATTTAATCAGGGAGTCTCTGCGGGACCTGTTAGCATTGCAGGACAGGTTAGTGACCATTGATAATATTCAGCGAGTGGTCTCGGAATATTACAAAATCAAATTATCTGAGCTCTTGTCGAAAAGACGCAGCCGATCTGTAGCGCGACCACGTCAAGTCGCTATGGCGCTAGCCAAGGAATTGACGGGTCATAGTCTTCCTGAGATAGGCGAGGCATTTGGTGGTAGAGATCACACGACCGTCCTACATGCTTGTCGAAAAGTGAAGGAACTACAAGAAACAAGTAGGGAGATCAGCGAGGATGTTAAGCAGTTGCTGAGAACACTAACTACCTGATAATTTGTAATTAGTTCTGCCATCTACTCTGTAATCGATCATAATAAGCAGCCATAATTGGCTCTCTTTTGTTGGGAAGAATAACGGATGAAGTTCAGCGTATTGCGAGAAGAGTTTTTAAAACCCCTTCAGCTGGTGGTGGGTGTTGTTGAGCGCCGCCAGACACTACCCATCCTCTCCAATGTCTTGATCAGTCTCCGCGACGGACGCCTGGCACTAACCGGGACTGATCTTGAGGTGGAAATTATCGGCCGGTTATCACCAGAAAAAATTTCTGATGAGGGTGAGATAACGGTTCCAGCAAGAAAGCTGATGGATATCTGCCGTTCTCTTCCAGATGGTTCTGAGCTGACACTAGTAGAAGATGGTGGTCGTATGCTGGTAACCAGCGGGCGCAGCCGTTTTACGTTGTCGACACTTCCGGCTAACGAGTTTCCCAGCGTAGACGATGGCCCGGGGAGCTGTGAATTTACTATTGAACAGTTAGCATTCAAACAGTTACTCGATAGCACTGCGTTTGCTATGGCTCAACAGGATGTTCGTTACTACCTTAATGGCATGTTGCTTGAGGTCGGGGATGGCCGTGTCCGTGCAGTTTCTACAGACGGCCATCGTCTGGCCATGAAGGATGCATCGTTACCAATGGTCCAGAACCCGGTGACACAGGCAATTGTTCCAAGAAAAGCCGTCATTGAATTGTCCAGGCTGCTCAGTGGAGAAGAGGATGTTGCTGTTGTGCTGGGCAATAACCATATCCGCGTGACCACGCCAGAATTTAGGTTCACCTCAAAATTAGTGGACGGCGCTTACCCAGACTACGAGCGAGTGTTGCCCAAGGGTGGAGATAAGCAACTGATTGGCAATCGTGAAGAACTACGTAATGCCTTTAGCAGAACATCCATTCTCTCTAACGAAAAATATCGTGGTGTTCGTCTGCTGCTGGGTGATGGGTTGTTGACCATGACTGCAAACAATCCAGAGCAAGAAGAAGCCCAGGAAGAGGTGGTGGTTAATTACAATGCTGGTGATCTGGAAGTTGGGTTTAATGTTGGCTACATCATCGATGTACTCAATGTTCTCCGGGGCAAGGATGTTCGCTTTACGTTGTCCGATGCCAATAGCAGTGCCCTCATGCAGGATCCTGTGGATGAGAGTGCCGTATATGTTGTCATGCCGATGCGTCTTTAACGGGCCAGCGCACCTTACCATTTTATGCCCCTGACAAAACTGGACGTGTTTGGTTTAAGAAACCTTAAGTCCGTCCAGCTTACCCTTAATCCTGCTATCAATATTTTTTACGGGAGTAACGGAAGCGGTAAAACCAGCTTGTTAGAAGCGGTTTTTTTACTGGGCCGCGCCCGATCATTCCGAAGTCGAATGCTCCAGTCCGTCATAAACACCAACGATCATCAATGCACCGTCTTTGGTATGACTCAACAGCAGGGTTCTTGTATCCCCATTGGTGTCACGCGGAATAGGCAGGGCGGAGGTGTCTTTAAAGTAGGCGGTCAGGCAGTGAGTGCGGCCTCGTCACTTGCGGAAGCGTTGCCGCTCCTTCTGATCAATCAAGAAAGCTTCAATCTTTTGGAAGGCTCACCACAACACCGCAGACGCTTTGTCGATTGGGGTGTGTTCCACGTGGAACAGGGCTACCAACAAGTGGTCCAGCGCTTTCAGCGGGTGCTTAAACAACGCAATTCGTTATTGCGACATGATAGAATAGACCCTGGCGTGTTGGCTACGTGGGATCGAGAGTTTGAGGAAGTAGCCGGTGATATCACCACAGCTCGTAAAAACTATTTACAGCAACTATTGCCTATTATTCGAGAGGTTCTTTCTGAGCTATCACCCGCTCTTGAAGAGATAGGCTTTGAGCTGCATGCGGGATGGGATGAAGATCACCCATTGTCTCTGATTCTCGAACATGATCGTCGCCGTGATCAGCAATTTAAGACAACACATCACGGGCCCCACCGCGCTGACTTGAAAATTCGCATTGACCGACATAACGCCAATGAGCGCATGTCGCGAGGCCAGATAAAAATACTTGCCATCGCCATGCTGATTGCCCAGGGCTTTTTGTTTCACCGGCGAACAGGGCGTCATTGTGTTTATCTCATCGATGATTTGGCAGCAGAGCTTGATGAGCACCACAAAAAACTTGTAGGTAAATTGTTACAAGATATGGGCGCACAAATACTTATAACTGGGGCGGATAGAGCGGTTTTCAGAGACCTTTGGTCAGACTTGCGCCCCGAAAAGATCAAAGTGTTCCATGTGGAACACGGACAGATTCATGAAGTAGCGTCAGATATCAATGGATAAATGATTGGCATTGTCGTCACAGGACTCAACTATGAGTGAAGAACACAGTTATGATTCATCTAGCATCAAGGTACTGAAAGGCCTGGATGCAGTTAGAAAAAGACCTGGAATGTACATCGGGGATACTGATGACGGGACAGGGCTACATCATATGGTTTTTGAAATAGTCGATAACTCTATAGATGAAGCACTAGCTGGCCACTGTACAGAGATCAGAGTGGTCATCCATCCAGATGAGTCAGTGTCTGTTAGGGATAATGGTCGGGGAATACCCACGGAAATGCATGAAGAGGGTGTTTCGGCAGCAGAAGTGATTATGACTGTGCTGCATGCCGGCGGAAAATTTGACGAGAACACTTATAAAGTGTCTGGAGGACTCCATGGTGTGGGGGTCTCCGTTGTTAATGCCTTGTCCAAGGAACTGCGTTTAACAATTCGTCGTGGCGGGAATGTCTTTGAGCAAATATTTCGTCATGGTGTTGCGCAAGAACCATTGAAGATAATTGGGGAAACTTCGGAAACCGGAACGGAGATCCATTTTTTTCCTTCAACGGAAACATTTACTAATATTAAGTTTCATTATGAGATTCTGGCTAAGAGGCTAAGAGAGTTATCTTTTCTTAATTCAGGTGTGCGCATCGTGTTGATGGATGAGCGCAGTGGTAAAGAGGATGTCTTTCAGTATGTGGGTGGTCTCAAAGCCTTTGTTGAATACCTAAACACGAATAAAACTACCGTTAATCAGGTGGTGCATTTTGACGTGCAACGGGAAGATGGTATTGGTGTGGAAGTGGCGCTGCAGTGGAATGACAGCTTCCAGGAAAATATCTTCTGTTACACCAACAATATACCCCAGCGAGATGGTGGCGCTCACCTGGCCGGTTTTCGTGCAGCATTGACGCGAACGTTGAATAATTACATTGAAAAAGAAGGTATTGGTAAGAATGCCAAGGTGAACACCACTGGAGATGATGCTCGTGAGGGTTTGACGGCTATTATTTCAGTTAAGGTTCCAGACCCGAAGTTCTCCTCTCAAACAAAAGATAAATTAGTAAGCTCAGAAGTAAAAACGGCGGTTGAACAAGAAATGGGCAATAAATTTGCCGATTATCTTCTCGAAAATCCCCAGGAAGCAAAAAGTGTTGTTTCCAAAATGGTCGATGCAGCCCGTGCCCGTGAGGCAGCGCGCAAAGCCAGGGAGATGACTAGGCGAAAAGGTGCTTTGGATATCGCGGGGTTGCCAGGAAAATTGGCAGACTGTCAGGAGAAAGACCCGGCACTTTCTGAGCTGTATCTGGTGGAGGGTGACTCTGCAGGTGGATCGGCCAAACAGGGTCGAGATCGACGTACGCAGGCCATTTTGCCTCTGAAAGGTAAGATCCTTAATGTTGAAAAAGCCCGATTCGACAAAATGCTCTCCAGTGTCGAGGTGGGAACGCTTATTACTGCACTTGGTTGCGGGATAGGGGCAGAAGAGTTCAACCCTGAAAAGCTACGCTACCACACTATTTTGATCATGACAGATGCGGATGTGGATGGATCGCACATCCGCACCCTACTGCTGACATTCTTTTTTCGCCAAATGCGCGAATTGGTAGAGCGGGGCCATATTTATATAGCCCAGCCACCGCTTTACAAGATAAGCAAGGGCAAGCAGGAACAATATCTTAAGGATGATCAAGCACTTACTGAATTTCTGACGCAGTCCGCACTTGAAAATGCCAATCTGTATGTCAGTGCAGAAGCCCCTCCAATTAGCGGTGCGCCATTAGAAACCCTGGTGGCTGATTACCGCCGTGTGATGAATATTATTGAGAGAATGTCACGAGTTTACCCGGAGGGTGTTTTACAGAAGCTGGTTTATATGCCCGAGCTAGAAGTGGGTGCACTGGGGAGCAAGTCTGAAGTAGAAAGCTGGTGTCAAAAGCTTTTTGATAGCCTGGAACAAGATAATATAGCGGGTGGAAATCGCTATCGTGTAACTGCTGAAGAAAATTCTGAGCGACACATATTTCTCCCGGCGGTCGAAATCACAGCTCATGGCGTACCCAGCAATTACCGATTTAGTCAGGACTTCTTTGCGTCTGGTGAATATGGCGCTATCAAAGCACTAGGCAAACAGTTGCAAGGACTGTTGGAGGAGGGAGCTTATATACAGCGGGGCGAGCGGAGCAAGCCTGCGATCAGCTTTAGTGAGGTGATCACCTGGCTGATGAGTGAGTCCCGGCGTGGTTACAATATTCAGCGTTACAAAGGGCTGGGTGAGATGAACCCGGAACAGTTGTGGGATACCACTATGAATCCAGAATCCCGTCGGATGCTGAGAGTTACTATTGAAGATGCCATTGGTGCCGATCAGATGTTTAACACGCTGATGGGAGATCAAGTTGAGCCAAGAAGAGCATTTATCGAGACCAATGCGTTATTGGTGAGCAATCTTGATATTTAACTGATTGAAACACAATAAAAAAACCGGCCTTTTGGCCGGTTTTTTTATTGTGGTTTATCCGGGGCAGGATTACTCTTCCCGTTGACGCCAGACATCACCATCGGTTTTGCGGCGGCCGGGATTAGTGCGGCGGTCTTCCTTGCCTGGCTCAAAGCGGATGTCTTCCCGTCGATCATTTCCTTTTCTACGCTGTTCTTTACGCTGTTGCGGGCCGGTATAGGTCCCGTTATCGATAGGTGACATCATGTCATCTCCTTGAATATTATTATTAAGTTAGTCTAGGTGAAGCCCTGAAACAACGCCAGTACAGGAAAGCTGGACTGGGGGCTATTTCACAGATAGTTTGAGTTGTTGCTGTTCAATCCACGTCTTCACTTCTTCCGTGAGTTGCTGGCTATTTTTGTCTGTGGTATCCAACGGTTTGCCTATAACTACGTGAATTTTCCCCGATCTTTTCATGAGCTGATGAGCGGGCCAGCAATGACCAGAATTATGGGCGACAGGCACTATCGGGACACCTGCCGCTATAGCTAATGCTGCGCCGCTGCGACCATAGTTTCCTGTTTCCCCGTAGGGGGTTCGGGTGCCTTCTGGATAAATGACAACGCGGTTACCTTCAGCAATACGCTGTTTACCCTGCTGCATGACCTGCACCATAGCTTGGCGTGGGTTACTGCGGTCGATGGCGATGGGGTGCATTAGGCGAATGCCCCAGCCAAAAAATGGGATCTTCAGTAACTCTCTTTTCAATATCGTGCTGACCGGCATAAAGAGTCGTTGCAGGAAAAAGACTTCCCAGGTTGATTGGTGTTTGCTGAGAATGACACAGGGTGTGTGAGGGATATTTTCAAGTCCATCCACTTGTACTTTAATGCCGCAAGTGAGGCTCAGGGATTTGTTGATGAGCATCCCCGCTGTGGTGAGTAAACGGTGACGGTTTAGATAGCTTAAAAAAGGACCTGATAGGGTCGCTACCAGCCCGAAAGAAAGCACTATTAGAAAATAAAGTACGTAAAACAAAAAGGAGCGAACAGCCATCATCAACTTATTCATGGTTAGTTCCAGAGAGTTGGGGCAGCAGATAATCAACGGCCTGACTAAGATCATCAAAAACAGCCGCCTGTTGCAGGGCTTCTTCCGGCTGTGAGGCGAGCTTTCTTTCGGTCATAGCACCTTTTCCGGTACGGACCAGAATAGGTTTACAACGATGTGGCAAGCCGGCCTGGAGGTCCCTAAGACTGTCTCCAATCAGTGGTACTCCTTCCAGGTTGAGGTCAAACTCGGCAGCAATGGCATCAAGTAAACCCGGCGCTGGTTTTCGGCAATGACAGGCATCGTCTGGGGTATGTGGACAATAGAAAATACCAGATAGCTCCCCACCCTGCTCCAACACCAGCTCATTTAGTCTGTCATGCATCGCCTCGAGATCATCGAGGTCAAATAAACCCCTGCCTATCCCCGACTGGTTGGTCGCTACCACAACGGTAACTCCGGCATTGGATAGACGAGCAATGGCCTCGATACTGCCGGGTATCGGGATCCATTCAGCTAGTGATTTGACGTACTCATCGGAGTCCTCGTTGATGACGCCGTCTCTGTCTAAAATCACTAACTGGGTCATTTATTTGGCCGGTACCAGTAGAGAGATATCGGCCACTTCCAGGAACAGATTGCGCAGTTGCTGGAGTAGTGTCAGTCGGTTGGCTCGCAATGCTTCGTCATCCACCATCACCATTACGTCATCAAAAAAGCGATCCACTGGCGCTCTTAATTTGGCCAGCTGTTTGAGTGTGTCGGTATAGTCTCTGGCAGCAAGCAGTGGCGCCACATCATTGCTGAGTTCGGCCAATGCTTCGGCAAGCGTCTTTTCGGCTGGATCGACAAGTAAGGTGTTATTAATAGAGGCACCCTTCAGTTCACTTTCCTGCTTGGCAAGGATATTGGAAACGC
>JBFICU010000032.1:0-10077 GCA_041581855.1 Porticoccus sp.
GCCGGGGCATTACCGTTACCGGCAGGAGAATGACAACCGGTACAGGCTGGAACGCCTGTTTCAATGTTGCCACCACGGTATACACGTTCGCCGCGATCCAGGTTCTCTTCCTTGGCACCAGCCATCTGTATGGTTTTAGATGCAAAATAGGCAGCGATGTCTGCCAGATCCTGATCAGAGAACGCATTCAACATGCCGGTCATTTCAGGAATGGCACGCGCACCTGATTTAATGTCATTCAGTTGCTTGTTGAGATATTTTTCACCCTGACCCGCGAGCTTGGGGAAATTCGGCAAGGGGCTATTCCCATCCACACCGTGACAGCCGGCACACATTGCTGTTTTAGCCTGTCCAGCAGCGGCATCACCGCCGGCAAAGACCAGGGAGGAAGCCAGGGTCAAACCCAGCATGGCAGCCATTCCTAGAATCATTTTTTTCATTGGTTAATCCGCTCTCTGCATTCCGCTACAATAGGAAACTCGTATTGCCTTCTAAAAAGCGGGGGCATTATATACCAACTCCCCCGCGATCTTAATAGGTGATATCAGCTTACTCTCTCAGGATTCCCCATGTCAGACGTGATTTCCTTCCGCAAAGCGCAATTTCTCATCAGCGCACCCACATTAACACAGTGCCCAGAGGACAGTGGCTCCGAAGTGGCATTTGCCGGTCGCTCTAATGCCGGAAAGTCCAGCGCTATCAATGCATTAACCGATAACGCAAAACTAGCCCGCACCAGCAAAACACCGGGGCGGACGCAACTGCTCAATTTTTTCACCCTTTCCGAACACTGCCGCCTGGTCGATCTGCCCGGTTATGGCTTCGCCAAGGTCGCCAAATCCCTGAAAAAAGAATGGGATCAACACCTTGCTGAGTACCTGCAACAACGAAAGTCACTGAAAGGGTTGGTATTGCTAATGGATATTCGCCACCCCCTACAGGAATTTGATTGGCAGATGATTCGGTGGGCCTATCAGTCACAGATGCCTGTTCACCTGCTGCTGACCAAAGCGGACAAGTTCAATCACGGACCAGCCAAGGCAATACTGATGAAAGTCCAGCGCGAGCTGAGCATGGCCGGTTTCAGCGAGAACATTAGCATTCAGACCTTCTCTTCCCTTAAAAAAACCGGTCTGGAAGAACTGGAAACCGTGCTTCATAAATGGTTGTCAGCCTAACAACAAGTTCACAACCTGTTGAACCCAAGTCCTTTCGCACAAAAAAAAAAGCCCTGATCAATGTCGATCAGGGCTTGCTTTGCTGTTGCTTGGGGATTAATCAAGCTTTGCATCTAGTTTGGGGAGAAAGCAGCAATGTTGCTTGCATGTCTTTAGAGATGGGATTAACGAGATAGTTCCAAACGCGTTAAAAATATTTTGCGTGTAGTTACACCAGCTACGACAAGTCAAAAAAAAGCCCTGAATCAATGTCGATCAGGGCTTGCTTTGCTGTTGCTTGGGGATTAATCAAGCTTTGCATCTAGTTTGGGGAGAAAGCAGCAATGTTGCTTGCGTGTTAATTAGGCAGGCTCAGAAGAGCAAAGTTCCAAACCCGAAAAAATTTTTTATACTATTTTGTCCCTGCATTAACCAAATTCAAACCACAATACTTATAAGCCCATCGGCCGTGTTAATGCGCCTCATCCCAGTTATCCCCTGTCCCCACATCCACAATCAGTGGAACGTCAAGCGCCACCGCATCTGACATTCTGCTGCGCAGTCCGCCCTGAACGACTTCCAGCTCTTCTTCAGGGACTTCCAATACCAGTTCATCGTGTACCTGCATGATCATTTTAGTCTTAAGCGGCGTCTCCCCCAGCCAGCTGTCCACGGCAATCATTGCCAATTTGATGATATCGGCGGCAGTTCCCTGCATGGGTGCATTGATTGCCGTGCGTTCTGCAGCCTGGCGGCGCATGCCATTACTGGATTTAATCTCGGGAAGATAGAGCCGCCGTCCCATCAGCGTTTCCACATAACCGTTTTCGGCAGCACTCTCGCGTATGCGATCCATGTAATCCTGTACCCCAGGATAGCGGGCGAAATAGAGATCTATGTATTCCTGCGCCTGATTACGACCAATTTTAAGCTGTCGAGCCAACCCAAACGCTGACATACCGTAAATCAGCCCGAAGTTGATCGCTTTGGCGCTGCGGCGCTGTTCAGTGGTGACATTATTCAAGCCAACGCCAAACACTTCTGCTGCCGTTGCCCGGTGAACATCCAGTCCTTTTGCGAACGCCTCTCGCAACCCCCGGTCCCCCGACAGGTGGGCCATTATTCGCAGCTCGATCTGTGAATAGTCAGCGGCCACGATCTTACAGCCGGGCGAGGCCACAAAAGCTTGTCGAATGCGCCGCCCCTCTGCTGTGCGCACCGGGATGTTCTGCAGGTTGGGGTCAGATGACGATAGGCGCCCTGTCGCCGTGACAGCCTGGTGATAGGACGTGTGTATTCTGCCTGTAGCAACATTGACCAGCCCCGGCAGCTTATCGGTATAAGTCGCTTTTAACTTCGACAGACTGCGGTGTTCCAGCAGCAACTTCGGCAGCGGGTAATCCAGAGCCAGCTCCTGCAATACTTCTTCCTTGGTAGAAGCCGCACCCTTGGCGGTCTTTTTTTGTACAGGAATGTTCAGTTTTTCAAACAGAATGTAACCGAGCTGCTTAGGTGACGCCAGATTGAACTCCTCACCGGCCAGCTCATAGGCCTGCTGCTCCAGTTCGGCGAGGCGCGAGCCCAATTCACCGCTTTGTGTACGCAGTAGTTCCGCGTTTACCCTGACACCATTGCGTTCAATACGAGACAGCACCGGGACAAGGGGGATCTCAATCTGCTCGAAAACATGCTTCAAACCTTCCACGGAAACCAGCATCGGCCATAACGTCTGGTGCAACCTCAAGGTGATGTCTGCATCCTCTGCAGCGTAGGGACCCGCTTGCTCCAGGGCTATCTGGTTAAAGGTGAGCTGGGATGCCCCCTTGCCAGCTATCTCTACAAAATGAATGGTTTTTTCACCCAAATATTTCAGCGCCAGGCTGTCCATGTCATGGCGCGATCCTGTTGAATCGAGCACATAGGATTCCAGCATGGTGTCATACCGGATTCCTCGCAAGGTGACGCCATGATTGGCCAGCACACTCATATCGTATTTCAGGTTTTGCCCGAGCTTGGCCACCGAAGGATCCTCCAGCAATGGCTTGAGTGCCTCCAGCACCTGCTCTCGCTCTAACTGGGGCGGCGCCCCGAGGTAATCATGGGCCAGCGGGACGTAGGCAGCTTCGTTGGCGCTCACCGCAAATGAAACGCCCACAATTTTTGCCTCCATATAGTCAAGACTGGTGGTTTCCGTATCAAACGCAAAGTATTCGGCACCTTTTAGCCGAACCAACCAATTATTGAACTGCTCCTCATCCAGAATAATCTCGTAATTTCTGGGCCCCCCTGCCGTGGTTACCGCGCCCTCTTCTTTACCGGCCCCCGCCAGCAACTCTTCAGTCCAGGCCTTGAATTCACATTGCCGAAACCAATCGAGCAACTGCTTCTGATCAGGCTCGCCATTACTCAGGTCTTGCGCGCCAAGCCCTAGAGGGACATCTGTTTTGATAGTAGCCAACTGATAAGACAGGCGGGCCTGCTCCTGATGCTCTGCCAATTTTTCCGGCATTTTTTTGGCGCCCCTAAAATCCAGCTCGCGCACACCTTCAAGGTTGCCATAAATGGTATCCAGCCCACCCAGATTCTGCAGGATCGACAATGCCGTTTTTTCTCCCACACCAGGAACTCCGGGGATATTGTCTGATTTATCACCGATCAGGGCGAGATAATCGATGATCAGTTCGGGAGGCACACCAAATTTGTTGATCACGCCTTGGCGATCCAGAATCGTGTCCGTCATGGTATTAACCAGGGTGATTTGCCCCGAAACCAGCTGCGCCATGTCCTTGTCACCAGTGGAAATCACTACCGGCTGGTCCTTTCCCGCAGCGTCCAACGCGAGTGTGCCAATCACATCGTCGGCCTCGACGCCGTCAACCACCAATACCGGTAGCCCCATCGCCCTAATGATCTGATGAATAGGTTCAATTTGCTTTTTCAGGTCGTCCGGCATTGGCGGCCGGTGGGATTTGTAGGCTTCGAATAATTCGTCCCGAAAGGTCTTTCCCTTGGCATCAAAGACCACCACGATCGGGCTATTCGGATAATCCTTCAGTAACCGGCGCACCATTGAAATGACACCTTTAACGGCACCGGTGGGCTGCCCATTAGACGTTGTTAATGGTGGCAGCGCATGAAATGCACGATAAAGATAAGATGATCCATCCACCAGGACCAGCGGGGTTTTGTCATTCATAGTAAGGAGATTCAACTAGGATTAGGATTTCCCAAGGATACCGCAAATTGTTTCTTTCCAACCAACAAGCGGTTAACCTTGAGCAAATAATAGGGGTGGGGACTCCACAATATGTCGTCATTTCTTGCGCCGGATATCGCTTCCATCCAGTCTTTTCTGGAACAGTATTCGCTGGACCATGACATTGCAATTGAAAGCACCTATGTGGCACGGAACCACCTGACCTGCCGTTTCCACTTTAAGCAGCCTCAATCTGGTCGCTACCTCCTGATTGCCGTGGTGACTGGTGCAAAGGATCGACTCACCTACTCTTCTTTACTGGTCCAACATTTAGTTAAACAAGGCCTGCCGGTAGCGCCCTGCGTGAGTAATCAACAAGGGACCTACATATCCAGTTACAGTGGTCACCCCGCCCTACTTTATCAGTTACCCGAGGGGCAGGCCCCAGAACATCATGATCTTAACGTATGCCAGCAAATAGGCTCTTTTTTGGGAAAGATGCATACAAGTTCTCGCTCATTTGAACCAGAGTATTGCAATCCACGCAGTCTTGTATGGCTCAGTTTTGCTGCCCAAGAACTTACCCCTATCCTATCACCGGGCGAGGAATCCCTCCTCCACGAACAACTTGCTCGCTTCAAACGAACACTTGAAGCCGCACCCGAACTTCCCACCGGACCGTTGATAGGCAGTCTCTTTGCAGACCAGTTAATTTTTGCAGACAAACAATTGGCCGCCGTTACAGGTTTTTATTTCAGCTGCTCAGACTGGTGGTTATTGGATGTTGCCCAGGCCGTCAATGAGTGGTGCTGCAATCCCCACGGAGAATTGGACAAGCATCTCTGCCAAGCGCTTCTCAACGCCTATCGAGCAGAGCGCCCCTTTACTGCCACAGAAGCACAGTACTGGCAGGACATTCTGTGTTTTTCAGCAACACGGTTTTGGGTTTCGCGGCTACTGACCTCACTGTCGACCGAGGGCGATTCAACAGCGCACAAAAATGATCCCGAAGAGTACCACCAGAAATTGCAGCGCCGCCTGGTGAGCTATTACCCACTGCCAGTCTGAATTGCCTAATCAGCCAAACAGGCCACAAACGTCTCGACGATGCCGTCCATAAATTCTAGATAACTTCCCGCATTAAGGGCTATCTGTCGCCCCATAGGGTCGAGTTCTGCCGTACCCGCGTCCAATTGGCTGGCCAGTTGCAACGCAGCCTTGCTATTCACTTGGGGCTCCGTAAATACACAACCTACCTGCCCACCTAAGCCCAGTATGCCTGCGAAATGACGCGCTCCCTTCTGCTGCCCGCTAGAGAGCTGCACTGCGGCCAGCTGATTAAGGTCGTAATATTGAGTGAAATGACCGTAACCATCGTGGGTAACCACAAACCCTTTTGCCTTTAATGGCTCAAGACGCTGTCGAGCACGCTTGTCGAAACGATCAAGGGCAGCAAGAAACACATTCAGATTATTCTCGAACAGTGCAGCTTTATCCGGGTACTGGGTTGCCATCCGTACTGCAATGGCTTGCACCACAACACGACTGTTTTCAGGGCTCAACCAGAGATGAGGATCTCGGTAATGCTCATGCTCGCCATGATCTTCATCCTCCACCACGACGTCCTCATGGTCGTCGTTATCGTTTGCAGGGGCGGGCCATCGCAGCCCTTGCAGTGCTGAAAGCTCTAGCACCCTGGTCGTTGGGGCCGCCAGAGGCTTGCGCAGCGCCGACTCCAATTCAGGGCCAACCCACACAACCAGGGCCGCGTCCTTCAAAGCCCGTACATCTGAAAACTTCAAAGCATAATCATGTGGAGACACGTTGCCCGGCATTAAGACCCTTACCGGCAATTCATCGCCAACGACGCCTTTCACCAGCATGGCCAACGGCTTGATGGTAACGACAATCTCCGCTTCTGTTGTAGCTGTCGCCCAGGATGCTGGGAACATCCACAGCAAGGCAACCATCCAATTCATTCGAATATTATTCATATGTTATATTATTGCATTAATAAAAATAATGTTTCTGCTCTAGACTGTCACAGGGTCACCGCCAAGTAGGTTCAACATAGAGACCCAAGCAGAGCAATAGCCAACATGGTTAAACTAGAACCTGATTGTCAATTTATCATAATGTTATAAAATAACATTTTATTTTAAAAGCTCAATATCATGCTGACCAATTCCCGAATCGCCTACCACCATCATGATCACAAGCGCTGCATCACTGCGGCATTGAACCGTGCCCGGGTACTTTGCGATGACCGGCAGGTGCGGCTCACCCCCATTCGCGAGGCTGTTTTCAAGACTATCTGGGCCAGTCACCGCCCGCTGGGAGCCTATGACATCGTTGACCAAATGACGCTCTCAACATCGCCGGTAAAGCGGATTTTGCCGCCCACAGTCTACCGCTCTATCGAATTCCTGCTGGAACAGGGCCTGATACACCGACTTTCCTCTCTGAATGCCTATATAGGTTGCCCATTCCCTGGCAACCAGCACAACGATGTATTTCTAATATGCCGACAATGCGGATCTGCCGCAGAATGCAGCGCCGAGCAATTGACTGCCGCCGTTGTGCAAACAGCCAGTCGCGCCAATTTCAAAGTCGAATCTCAGGTTATTGAAATCGTCGGACTCTGCCCGGAGTGCCAAGCGTGAAACAAGCACTGGTAGAGCTTCACAATATTGGCAAAGCCTTTCGTGGCAATGATGTATTGACTGGCGTAGATCTCAAGGTCTTACCCGGCCAGATCATTACACTGATTGGCCCCAATGGTGCAGGAAAAACCACGCTGGTTAAAATTGTTCTGGGCTTGCTCAAGCCAGATTGCGGTCAACTTCAGGTGGATCCACAGTTACGCATCGGGTACATGCCGCAAAAGTTGCAACTGGACCCAACGCTACCCATTACGCTGAAGCGCTTTCTGGCTCTCGCCGAATCAAATCATGCACTCTGCCTTTCGGCACTGCGGGAAGTGGGCATCGAGCGGCTTATCGATCAACCACTGCAATCACTCTCCGGCGGAGAACTTCAACGGGCACTGTTGGCACGATCCATTTTGCGCAAACCGAATCTACTCGTGCTCGATGAGCCTGTTCAGGGCGTCGATGTAGCGGGGCAGGAGAGTCTCTACCGGCTGATCAGCCAATTGCGCGACCGCTTGAATTGTGCCGTGTTGATGGTTTCCCACGACCTGCATCTGGTGATGTCTGCCACTGATGAGGTGATTTGTCTCAATCAGCACATCTGCTGCCACGGGCACCCCGACCAAGTCAGCAGCAACCCGGCGTTTATCGAATTATTCGGCAGCAAAACCGCGCCCTATACCCACCATCACAACCACCGCCATAACCTGCACGGTGACGTCATCGATTCGAAAAATTTACCCGACCAACACTCAGGTGAATGCCGCCATGATTGAGGTACTACTTTACGCACTGTTAGCCGGGCTCGGTGTTGCGATCGTGACCGGGCCACTGGGCGCGTTCATCGTTTGGCGGCGTATGGCCTATTTCGGGGACACGCTGGCCCACTCGTCATTACTCGGCGTCGCCCTGGCGCTCTTTTTCTCGATCAACCCCACCATTGCGGTGGTCTTAATCTGCTTGATACTGGCAGTGATTCTGGTCGCCTTACAGCAACAGCAGACGCTGGCGTCAGACACTCTACTGGGTATTCTTTCGCACACGTCATTGGCTATTGGCCTGGTAGCCATGGCCCTGATGCCCTCGGTGCGCGTTGATTTACTGAGTCTACTGTTTGGTGATTTGCTAACGGTGACAATCCGCGATGTGGCCACCATCTACATCGTCGGGGCTATTGCCGTTGCACTGATGATTTTTCTCTGGAAACCCTTGCTAGCAATCACCATCCATGAAGAATTGGCAAGAGTCGAAGGCGTACCCGTAACGGCCGTGCGGACGGCGCTGATGCTGATTATCGCCCTGGAGATCGCTATTGCCATGAAAGTGGTAGGGGTGCTGCTGATCACCGCGCTGCTGGTGATCCCTGCAGCCACCGCACGTCGTTTTTCCCATACACCCGAACAGATGGCTATATTCGCCAGTGTCGCAGGATGCCTGGCCGTATTGATGGGGCTGTGTGCATCCTGGTTTATCGATACACCAGCAGGTCCCTCTATCGTATTGAGTGCGGGAATCCTATTCGTAGCGGCTTTATTGAAAAGGGAATAAGTGGGGAGACGTCAAAAGCTCGCTGCAATAGAGCGCCAGGTCAGACGCATGCTGCCGTCTTCGAACGGAGGGCGGAAAAAACCATGGTACTGGCCATAGGGATTAATCAGTACCATATTTCCACTGTGATCAATCGTGTAATCGCCGTTTTCCAGCTCAACTTTGTTGAACGCCACATTTAGCTCTGTCGCCAGCTTTAACAGCATGTACTTGTCTCCGCTGGCGCCCATAAAGTCAGGGTTAAAATAGGGCACATACTTGGCTAACTGCTCCGGCGTATCACGCTCCGGATCTAAAGAAACCAACAGAATTTGTAGCTGTTCCTGCTCGTGTGGCTTGAGTCCTGCGTACATTTTCGCCGCTGCCGCCAAGGTTGTCGGACAGACATCCGGACAGCGGGTAAAACCAAAAAAAATCAGTGTCCATTTTCCCTTGAGATTCTCTTGGGTAAAAAGCTCGCCCTTCTGATCTGTCAGTTTGAAATCACTGAACTTTCTCGGCATATCCAGTAATACTGCCCCATTAGCCTTCAGTTCGTACTGATTCAGGATTCGCGGTTGGCTCAGCTTATAAGCAAAGCCGGAGACGACCAGCACAATAAAGGCCAAGACAACGATGACTGTCAGGCGGACACTACCCGTATTCAACATTCTTGCATCTGCCATGGCACTTAGACCCTCCAGAAAGAGACTATATAAAGGACGGCACAGTCACCAGATAGTGATCCAGCAGCATAATCACAAATAATGCCATGAGATAAACGATGGAATACTTGAACGTGTCCATTCCGGCGTCAGGCTTTTTACCAATCATCATCACAATGGCCCAATAGATAAAGCCTACACCCAACACCAATGCACCCAGCAGGTAAAGCCAGCCACTCATACCCGTAACAAATGGCAACACACTGATCACTAACAGCATCAGGGTATAAAGGAAGATATGCAGCTTGGTGTACTTTTCACCATGGGTTACGGGCAACATCGGAATGTCCGCCTTGGCGTACTCATCTTTTCGATGTACCGCCAGCGCCCAGAAATGTGGAGGAGTCCACGCAAAAATAATCAGTACAAGAAGTAGGGCATGACCGTGAATCTCGCCCGTCACGGCGGTCCAGCCCAGAAGTGGCGGGGCAGCTCCAGCCAAGCCACCAATAACAATATTCTGCGGCGTAGCGCGTTTTAGGAAGAGTGTGTAAACAACTGCGTAGCCCAACAGTGAAGCCATCGTCAGCCATGCCGTGAGCGCATTGATATAGATCAGCAGAACCGCCATGCCTACAAAACCCAGCACCACGGCAAAGACCATCGCCTGTACCGGCTCGACACGGCCTTTCGCCACCGGGCGATTGAATGTCCTGGCCATGATGGTATCAATGCGGCGATCGACAACATGATTGACCACCGCTGCGGCACCCGCGCAAAGCGCAATCCCGAGATTACCCAGAATACGTACATCCACAGGGACCATACCAGGTACAGAGAGAAACATGCCGAACACAGTGGTGAGGATCATCAGGGCAACC